>RDYY01000078.1 GCA_004293505.1 Sphingobacteriia bacterium
ATGGCAGCGGTTTTGGCCGAAGGCACTACCACCCTTTACCATGCTGCTTGCGAACCTTATTTGCAACAACTCTGCGCTTTGCTCAATCGCATGGGGGCCAAGATCAGTGGTATTGGCAGCAACCTGCTGACCATTGAAGGCGTTGATCGTTTGCACGGCGCAGAACACCGGCTCTTGCCCGACATGATAGAAATTGGGAGTTTCATTGGATTGGCCGCCATGACCCAAAGTGCTTTGCGCATCAAGGAAGCAGGCACAGAACATTTGGGCATCATCCCTGAAAAATTCAGGCAGTTGGGCATTGACTTGTCCATTGAAGGCGATGATATTTTTGTTCCGGCGCAAGAATCTTATACCATCCAAACCTTCATGGATGGGGGCATCCTGACCATTTCCGACCATCCTTGGCCAGGTTTTACCCCCGATTTGTTGAGCATCGTTTTGGTAGTGGCCACCCAAGCCATTGGCTCTGTATTGGTGCACCAAAAAATGTTTGAAAGCCGCTTGTTTTTTACCGACAAACTCATTGACATGGGGGCCCAGATTATTTTGTGTGATCCGCACCGGGCCACGGTCATTGGCCTGGGTCGCAAAAACAAATTGCGTGGCATCACCATGAGCAGCCCCGATATCCGCGCTGGACAAGCCCTTTTGATCGCTGCCTTGAGTGCAGAGGGCAAGAGCACCATTCAAAACATTGAACAAATAGACCGGGGCTACCAAAACATAGACGGACGTTTACAGGCTTTGGGTGCCCGCATAGAAAGGGTTAAATAAAAACACCGGCGCCTTTGGGCGCCGGTGCATCACCTATGTTGTGCAGATCAGCTATTTGATCTCCTTCATCAATTCTTTCACTGCTGTTTCCAATTGTTGGTCAGTTCCTTTGCGCACGGTCTCCGGTGCGTTCAAGACTTTGATGTCGGGTTCGGTTTGGCGGTTTTCCAAATACTGACCCTTGCTGTTTTTCACACCCACAGAAGGTGCGCCCCAACGGATACCTGTATCCATCAAGCCTTCCCATCCCGCAAAGGTACAAGTGCCTGGAACGGGAGCACCCACCAGTTTGTTCACTTTTAATTCGGTTACCATGTAAGCATAACAATGGCCATCACTGTAATTGGCTTCATTGGCCAAAGAAATGCTGGGCTTGGTCCATTGAAAATTGGGTTCAAATCCATTGCTGCGCACATCGTTGGTATAGTCCATGAATTGCTTGCCGCTGAGGAATACACTCAAATCAGCTACCAGGTCTCCACCCCCGTTGTTGCGGGTATCTACAACAATGCCTTTTTTGTTGAAATACTTGCCCATGACTTCTTCGTAAGTGCTGCGGAAAGAACCATCGCTCATGCCGGGAATGTGCACATAACCCAAACTACCACCACTTGTTTTTTCAACTTCATCGGCATTGCGTTTTACCCAACGTTTGTACAAGAGAGCATTCTCTTCTCCCAAGCTCACTGGTTTAACAGTGATCTCGCGGCGAGCCGATCCTTCTACAATGGTCAATAAAACAGACTTGCCTGCTTTGCGGTTCAGGTATTGGGCCAGGTCTTTGTCGGCAGTGATGGTTTCTCCATCAATGCTCTCGATGATGGCGCCAGCTTTTACATTCAGACCCGCTTTGTCCAAAGGACCCTCTTTGATCAGTTCTTCAATCTTAACCCCATTGCCACTGTGTGCAGGATCAAAGAAAGCACCCAAGGCAGCTGTAGCATCACCCAGGGCATTGAAAGCGCCATAAGAACTTCCACTGTGGCTTACATTTAATTCGCCCAACAATTCACTCAGCATTTCGCTGAACTCATAATTGTTGCCCAAAGAAGGGATATAGGCATCGTAATCAGCTTTGTAACTGTCCCAATCCAAGCCATGCATGGTTTTGGTATAAAAGGTTTTTTTGGTGCGGCGCCACACGTGGTCAAACAAAGCTTGTTTTTCTGCTGCACCATTCACCATCATTTCGCCATTGATGTTGATGCGGTCTTGCTTGCCGCTCACGGGGTCTAATTTGCTAATGCCCCCATCGCTAGACAAGAAAATGCTTTTTTGGTCCTTGTCCCACACCATGGATGCAAAGCCTGCGTTCAAGGGTACCACCATTTTGGTTTCGCGGGTGCGTAAATTGGTGCTCCACAAATTCATGCCGCGTTCAAAACGGGCCAAATAATACAGGGTCTCGCCATCCTTGCTCACCAATGCATCCCCCATTTGAGAGGAGTGAATGGTGACTTTGGCTTTGCGCTGGATGAGCCCTTCCCACTCTACTACCACACTGTCTTTGGCTACTGTTTTTTTCTTGCTGGTATCGGCCTTGGCTTTGTTTTCTTCTGTTTCTTTCAGCAAAGCAAATTCTTCTTTGCTCAACTTAAAGCGGTCAAATGCTTCTTGGGTAAAAAACATCATATAGGCATCGTTTTGGGCACCACCACTCATGGCTGCTGCCCGCAAACCATCGCGGTTGCTCATCCACAACATGGCTTTGCCGCCCAAGACCCATTTGGGCCGGGTATCGTTGTAACCACTTTCAGTAATGTTCATGACTTTTTTGCCATCGGCAGATGCCAATCCTACTTCACCCACGGCAGAGCCGGGTACAGAATAGTCAAACAACAACCACTTGCCGTCGGGACTCCACTGGAAATATTGGTCGTTTTCCATCCAAGCAAAAATTTCTTGGTTGCCCAAAATGGTACGGCTTTGTTTGCTGGCCAAATTGTAAATGCGAATTTGGTAGCGGTTCTCTACATAGGCCAACTCTTTGCCATCAGGCGAATAATTGGGTTGGGTATTGTCGTTGTTGTTTTCTAAAATGGGGGTTTCGCTGATCAAAGTGGCCGCATAAAAATAGGGTTCGTCGGCCC
>RDYY01000079.1 GCA_004293505.1 Sphingobacteriia bacterium
CTCCACCAATAGTGCACGTTTTGCAAATAGCCTGCGCCGTGAACAAAAAATACAGCGGCGCCATTCTTGGTGCCGGGTGCGGGTTCAAAAACGCGGGTATAAATGGCGCCGCCATCACGGGCTTTCACCACTTCTACTGGGGTTTCTCGCCAGGCATAAGATTTAAATGCTTCGCTTTGGCCCAAGGTGGTTACTTGTTGGGGCTTTTTACCCGGTGCATTTTCTTGCACATACAGTTCCCAAGGCTTGGTGGTAAAAGAGTAACGATAGGCAATCCATTTTTCGTCGGGCGACAATTCTACTTCGTGCCCACCTTCCAGTGAAGTGATTTTTTCTTTTCCACTGCCATCGGTTTTCATCCGGTAAAAATGGGTCTTGCCAGGATGGGTTTCGTTGGTGAGCAGGTAGAAGGTTTTTTTATCGCGGCTCAATACCAATTGTTGCACTTCAAAATTGCCGGGTGTCAGGTCTTTTTGTTGACCCGTGGCAAAGTCGTGCACGTACACATGCGAGTAGCCACTGTTCTCTCCTTGAAAATAAAATCGGTTGTTGTCGATCCAACCCATGCGGGCGCCAAAACCCACGCCGGGTCCACCAATCCAAGCTTCATCACGTTGTCTTTGCACCAAACTTAATTTTCCGCTAACCGGATCCAATTGCAAAATCCAACGGTCTTTGTTGTCTTGTGAACGCAGGTCCACCACCAATTTGTCGCCCGCTTCGTTCCAATAAGTGCCACTCCAATTGGTGGCCCTGTTGGCTGCTCGGCGATTGGCCCTTGCTGGATAATCTTTGGCATAATCTGGTAAGTCGCGAATGCCCGGCACAGAGTCGGTACTGATTTTAAACACCGTATCCCTTAGCTTGTCATAAATGTAGAGCTCAGAAGTGCCCAAGGGGTTACCCACTTTGGTGCGCGTGTTCAAATCAGTTGTATAACCCGTTTCGGTTACATAGCTGGGAACAATGGTGGACTTGCCACCAGCCGCTGCTTGTCCCAAACGATAACTCACAAAACGCCCGTCGGCATTGATCTGCATGCCTTGTAAAAATTTATCGCCAATGCCAATGGCTTTCAGGGTATCGGATCCCGTGTATTTGTTTTTCTTGAGGTTGGCATCTCTTTCTTCCCGCTTGGCTTTTCTTTCGCGCAAGACCTGAAACAGGTCCAATTGTTGGGCACCTAGCCAAGCATCTTGGGTAAGGGGGGCCAGGGCCGATGGGGGATTGGCCCCAGTTGGGCGCCCGCCTTGTTGAGCGGCACCCAAACCACCTTGTTGGGCTCCACCGCCCACTCCGCCTTGTCCACCGCCAAAACCAGCCCTGCCCGGAAAGCCAGTTGCAGCTTGGGTTTCAGCCCCACGGGTCACATTGGTCAATTGTTGCAAAAGGCCCGTGCCCACTTGCCAAGCGAATAAATTTTGGTTGCGGGTAAAAACCACCCACTGGTCTTTTTGAATAAAATAAGGAAAGGATTCCATTTCTTCGGTTTGGGTCAAGCGCAAGGTTTTCCCCGTCTTGGTCTCCACCCAATAAATGTCACCGCGATAAGAATAGACCATTTGGGTGCGTGCAGAATTGTAAGCGGCTGCGTTCAAAGCCTGGCTTTTTTGCAAGTCCATTTCATTGGCCGGGGTGGGCGCCGTTGCAGACAAAGCATAAGCATACAAAGAGTCACTTGTTTTTTTATTCGGGTTCCACCTAAAAAAAATGGATTTGCTGTCTGCCGACCAATTGAGGTCACTGGGCGAAGTGCCGATCCAGCGCGGATCTTGCATGATTTTTTCTACACTCAGTGGGGCGATATTGACCGTTGCGCCTGTGACAACGGGATTGTTTTGTGCCGACAAGGCAGAAGCAAAAAGCAAACTGGAAACAAAAAAAACAGGTTGTGACAAGCGTTGTACGCTGGTCAGCAGCGGAGATGAAAACATGGCAATCGTTTGTGCTTTAAAAATAGCACTAAAGATAATACCGGTTGGCTTCTATGTATTCGCGCACCGCATCGGGCAACAAATAACGAATGGATTTTCCAGCTTGAATGTTTTGGCGAATAAACGTAGCAGAGATAGACAAAAAGGGTGCGTCCAATACCACCAGTTTTTTATGGAGATTGCCCGCATTTTCTGGTAAAGGAAAACCTGGTCGCTGGTAAACCATGATGCTGTGGTTCTCCATCAACCACTGGGCGTTTTTCCACTTGGGCAGGTTCTGAAATCCATCGCTTCCCATCAACAAAGTAAATTCGTGGGCCGGATATTTTTCGGCCAAGTACACCAAGGTGTCGGCGGTATAGGATGGCTTGGGTAATTTGAATTCCATGTCAGAAGCCCTGAACTGGGGATTGTCTTCCACTGCCAACTGGACCAAATGAAGCCGATGGTATTCATTCAACAGGCTATGTTCCTGTTTAAAGGGGTTTTGGGGGGAGACCACAAACCAAATTTGTTGTAGGTCAGATTGGCTCAATGCCTGGTTGGCAACAATTAAATGTCCAAGGTGGATGGGGTTAAAAGACCCAAAGTAGAGCCCAATTTTCATTCAAATTGCTGATTATCAATTAGTTATGAAATGGTTGCGTCCATGTTCACAAAAATGCTGTCCGCCTCACAAAGGCGAAGGCTTAAAGTATAACCCGATACAGAGATGGAAATGGGATCCCCCAAGGGAGCAACCTGTTCAACTTTTACGGGTTCGCCTGGCACACAGCCCATTTCCATGAGTTTGATGAAAATCTCATCTTTTTCAAAAGAATGGATGGTCCCTTTTTCTCCGGCGCTCAATTCAGACAATCTCTTCATGTGCAAGCTTGTACAACAAAGGTAATGGGGACATATGGGCTTTTGTTACGAATTTTGGAGCAATAACGAGGCGCTTCAACTGGAGTGACTGTTCCCTTTCTGTTCTCAACCTAAAACCCAACCATGAACCCCATCCGATTTCAATATGCCGATAGAAAATTAGCCTTGGCCCAAAAAAAGACCATCCAGGATTTTGTGGCCAGCCTTTTTAAAAAGGAGAAGACAAAACTGGGCCAGGTGCAATATGTCTTTTGCTCAGACGCCTATCTTTTGGACATCAACCGGAATTTCTTGGCCCACGACTATTATACAGACATCATCACTTTTGGCCTGTCTGAAAAGGGAGAACCTGTAACAGCAGA
>RDYY01000080.1 GCA_004293505.1 Sphingobacteriia bacterium
TTTTTTTACCCAAGAACTGGTGCCCGCCATTGACCAACTTTATCCCACTTTCAAAGACCCGAAGCGCCGCGCCATCACGGGCTTGAGCATGGGTGGCCGCGGGGCGTGGTGGTTGGCTTGGCGCCACCCAGAATTGTGGGGAGCAGCGGGGAGTATATGTGGGGGGCTGGACATTCGACCCTTTCCCAAAAACTGGGACCTGCCCAAAGTCTTGGGCGCTTACCCTAGCCAAGCCCAAAATTGGGACCAGCACACCGTCCAAGAGCTGGTGCAGCAAACTGCTTACCGGGGACAGGTTTTGCTTTTTGATTGTGGTACAAGTGATTTTTTCTTGGCGGTAAACCGAACCCTGCACAACACCCTGTTGCAATTGAAAGTTCCACACGTGTACACCGAACAACCTGGTACACACAATGCAGCTTATTGGGGCCAAGCCATTCAACACCATTTGTTGTTTTTTGACCAATATTTTCAACAGAAAAAATCTTAGGCCAATAAGCCCGACAGGGCATCGCGCCTAAAGCGCCACAAGGGCATGAATTTGGCGGGTTCTCCCTTTATACAATACCACATACCAATCAAAGTGGGTAAGCCCATCGGCTAATCTGCAAGGTCCTCACTTTTTCCCCCCGGCCATAACCACTGGCCACCCCATAAAAATAGGCTGGGGTCAGTTTGCTCACTTCTACAATGTGTTCTACCACCATTTGGGGGGTATAGAATATTTTTTCCCCCCTGGCTTTTAAGCGCAGAAAAAAATCCTTGCCTTCTCCGCCTATGCGCAAGCTGCCTTGTACACCTGGTAAAGCAGTATTGAATCCCTTTAAGTCATCATAAAAGGATTTTAATACAAACATGTTGGATTCCAAAGGGTAGCGGTTGGGTGCAAATTCTTTGGTCTGGGGGCCATGGTCAAAATGGCCTACCATGGAAGCCACATAAGGGCTCATCCAGTGTGGGGCTGCCGGCAAATACCTGGGAATGATTTTACCTCCCCATCCCGCAATCTTGGGGTGTGAGAAATGAAATGCCACCGCTTGAAAAAGATAGTCTGGCGCGGCCACCGCATCATCATCCAAACAACAGATGATTTTGCCTTTTGCCTGGGCAGCTCCGGTGTTGCGCGCAAAACTGGCCCCTTGTTGGTTTTCCTGTAAATAATGCAGTTGCATGGCCGGGTGTTCTGCCTGAAAAGCTCGGCACACGGAAGCCGTGTTGTCAGTTGACGCATTGTCCACCAACAAGACTTCAAACTGGTTTTTGTCCAAGCTTTGGTCGTACAAGGCTTGCAAGGCCAAGGGCAAGAATTGGCTTCTGTTGTAAGTGGCCACCACCACAGAAATCAAAACACTCACGCTTGCTTTTTTTGGCGCCAACTGCTGAACAGTGCACCCAAGAGCAAAAGCCAAATCAAGGCCGATGAAGCCATGGCGGCTTTGTTGCCCAACTGGTAGGAGCGGGGTTCAAAGCGAAATACAATGCGGTGATTGCCAGCGGGCAGGTCCAAGCCACGCAACACATAGTTCACGGGCAAGATTTTGGCTTCTTTGCCATCAATGGTAGCCGTCCAACCGGCATCGTAATAGACTTCGCTAAAGACAGCAAATTGGGGTGCAGCAGCGCTGGATTGGTAAACAATTTCGTCGTTGTGGTTATACACCAAGTTGATGTTGGCCAAGCTGTCTCGGCCCCCTTTGAATTGAATGCGGGCCGCAAGGGCAGCATCAACAATGGCCGTATCAGCAGGATTAAATTGGTCCAAAGCTTGCATCACGGCCGAAGGACCTTGGGCAGTCCTGATTCCTTTTACTAACCAAGCGGCCCCCAAAGCATTGGTATTCTCTTGCACCGTAGGTTGATTGGTTTGGGGATTGGGCAAGATTAGGTATTTGGTGTTCAGCATGTTCAAGACAGGCAAGCAATTGGGGAATTTGTACAATTGCTTTTCAATCAGGTCTTGGTACAAGCTTAATTTGGCAGGATGGTATCCCCCAACAGAGCGGTGGAAATAGGCGGTAATGGCCCCAGCATTAAAGGCACCTTCTATGCCCTGGGTCAAGTTCAAGACACGGTAATAACCGGTGTCGCGCAAAATTTGGGTATCGGCTGCGGATGGGACAAAAGCTTGGTTGTTTTCTTCTGCGTCAATGAAATTTTTACTGCTGAGGTAGTTGGCGTTGATGCCAAAAACATCCACCAAAACCAATACCCCTAAACCTGCCACGAGGCCAATGGGATTGATTTTTGTTTTGAGGGCAGCATAGAGTACACCTGCAGCTAAACTGCAGAACAAAAGAGAACGAACCAGGTCTCCCCAGAACAGGGATTTTCTGTCTTCTTGTAATCCAGCGACAAAAGCCCGCACAGGCGCTTCAATGGTAGCCTTCTGTGCTGGATCAGTAATGGCTGCCACATTTTGCAACAACATTTTATCGGTATCGTTGCTGAAATCGGCACTGAAATACAGCAAAAGAGCTGCAGCAAATACCCCCGCCACCGGCCACCAAGCTTTCTTTTTAAATGTTTCCCAGAGCAAAGATTTGTCTGGGCTGGCAAAAACTTTTTCCAAAGACAAAGCAGCCAAACAACAGAGCAAAAAAGTGGGAATGACCAAGATCATGCTGGGGGCACGGAACTTGGCATAAAAGGGCAAGAATTTCAACAAGCCTACATTGAAAGCTTCAAAATATTTGCCCCAACTCATGAACAAGGTCAAGACAATGGCAGCCAACATCCATCCAGTGTGTTTTTTGTCTACCCAAGCCAAGCCCATCAAGGCCAAAAAGCAAATGACAGCCCCTACGTAAGGTGGCCCCGAGGTACCGACGCCATCTATCCCTCCCCAATAAAAGCGCAAAGCCCCTTGAATTTGTTGGGCCAATTCTTGTGGCATTTGTTGCAAAGCGGCAATGGCTTTGGAATCGGTTTCAGCTACTTCCAATCCAAACGAACTGCCCCCATACAGGCGGGGAAACATCATGACCAAAGGCTCGGTTTTGTATACCGAATAGCTAAGGGCATAGTCCTTGCTCAAGCCTGTTTGGGTAACCGCTGTTTTGGCATCGGCCAATTGACTGCCCCCACGAATGGTGCGTTTGGAATATTCATAAGTGGTCAATAGGTTCACGGCATTGGTAGAAATGCCCAATGCACCGGCCAACATGGCCAAGGAAATACTCCGCCACAAATGTTGAAAATCTTTTTCCCTCACACATTGCACCAAAAACCCAATCCCAAAAATCAAGAGGGTCAGCAAAGTATAATAAGTGATTTGCAAGTGGTTGGCCGCCAATAAAAAGCTTAAACTCAA
>RDYY01000081.1 GCA_004293505.1 Sphingobacteriia bacterium
GTTTTGAACATGCGCACCAAGGGCATGAGCATGACCCGCTTGCCCCTCACCATCTGGGCCTTGTTCTTTACTGCTGTGTTGGGTGTATTGTCCTTCCCTGTATTGTTCTCCGGTTTCATCCTCTTGATTTTTGACCGCAACTTTGGTACTTCTTTCTACCTCTCCGATATTTTCGTGAACGGTGTTGGCGCTTTGCCCAACGAAGGTGGATCAGCCATTCTGTACCAGCACTTGTTCTGGTTCTTGGGTCACCCCGAAGTATACATCATCTTGTTGCCAGCCATGGGCATGGTTTCTGAGATCCTCTCTGTGAATTCCCGCAAACCCATTTTCGGATACATCGCCATGGTGGGTTCACTGTTTGCGATTGCCATTCTGGCCTTCTTGGTTTGGGCGCACCACATGTTTGTCACTGGACTCAATCCTTTCTTGGGATCTGTATTTGTGTTGCTGACCCTGTTGATTGCTGTGCCTTCTGCCATCAAAGTGTTCAACTGGCTCACCACTTTGTGGAAGGGTAATGTTCGCTTTACCCCTGGCATGCTCTTCGCCATCGGCTTTGTGAGCCTCTTTATCTCTGGTGGCTTGACCGGTATTTGGCTGGGTAACTCTGCTTTGGACATTCACTTGCACGATACTTATTTCGTGATTGCGCACTTCCACATTGTAATGGGTGTTGCCTCTATGTTCGGCATGTTTGCAGGTATTTACCATTGGTTCCCCAAAATGTATGGCAAGTACTTGAACAACACTTTGGGTTATATCCACTTCTGGGTAACCATTGCAGGTGCCTACTTAATTTTCTGGCCCATGCACTACGAAGGTTTGGCTGGTATGCCCCGTCGTTACTACGATTACAGTGTTTGGGAAAGCTTCAACCAATTTGCTGACCTCAACCGTTTCATCAGCACTGTTGCCATGATTGTCTTTATGGCCCAGCTCTTGTTCCTCTTCAATTTCTTCTATTCCATTTTCAAAGGCAGAAAAGTAACTACCCAGAATCCTTGGGGTGCCAACACCTTGGAATGGACAACCCCCATCAACCCCGGACACGGTAACTGGGTGGGAGAAATTCCTGAAGTACACCGTTGGGCTTATGACTATGGCAAGGATGGAAAAGAATTTGTCCCTCAAACCACACCCGTGGGAGCGGATGAGTCTGCGCACTAAGCCAGTGTCTGTTTGATTCCATAAATGATTCCAATGCTCCCGGAGACGGGAGCATTGTTGTATGAAGCCCTTGATATGACAACAACACACCTTCCCCCCAAACCCAGCGCCCTGGCATTTCACTTGCGGAATTACTACCTGTTGGTAAAATTCACTTTGAGTTTTACCGTGGTGTTTTCTTGTGTGATTTGTTATTTGATTGCGCCCAAAGTGGTGGTGTATGATTGGGCCATGATAGGTTGGCTTTTTTTGGCTGGGATGTTGGTCACGGGTAGTGCCAATGCCATCAACCAAGCGGTAGAAAAGGACACAGATGCGTTGATGAAACGCACCGACAAGCGCCCCGTGGCCAATGGCAACATGAGCCAAACAGAAGCCTACACTTTTGCCGCCATTGCTGGCGTAGTTGGGGTGTTCATGATGTATTATTTTTTCAACCTTTCCAGTGCTTTGCTCAGCGCTTTTTCACTGTTTCTATACGCGTTTGTATATACCCCACTTAAAAAAATAAATTCCATTGCCGTTTTGGTGGGCGCTTTGCCTGGCGCCCTTCCTTGTTTGATTGGGTGGGTAGCGGGCAACGATGATTTTGCCGCCGGTGGTTGGATTTTGTTTGGTATGCAGTTTTTGTGGCAGTTTCCCCATTTTTGGGCCATTGCCTGGGTTGCCCATACCGATTACAGCAAAGCAGGATTCAAATTATTGCCTGCCGACAAAGGCCCCACCCATTTTACCGCCATCCAATGCATCATGTATTCTGTACTCATGATACCCATGGGGATCTTGCCCTATTATTTTGGTATCAGTGGAACGATTTCACTCTGGGTTGTTTTGGCAGCCAACTTGGGCATGGTGGTGCAAAGCATCCGATTGTACCGCGAAATGAACGTTACCGCGGCACGGCGTGTTATGTTTAGTTCATACATCTATCTCCCTATTGTCTTGCTGGCCATTTTGGCCAATAAGGCATAGGTAAAAGCCATACCATGACAACAGTACAAGCAAAAAAACCTCAGCGTATTCACCCGCACAAATTCACTTTGTGGGTGGCATTGGGCAGCATCATCATGATGTTTGCGGCCATGACCAGTGCCTATATTGTCAAAAAAAACCAAAGCAGTTGGCTGGAATTTGAATTGCCTCTTGTTTTTTGGTATTCTACAGGCGTCATCCTGCTCAGCAGTGTCACCATGCACTTGTCCCAAAAAGCATTCAAAGCGCGTGAAATGGTGCGGTACAGGTCTTTGCTGACCACAACGGCCTTATTGGGATTGATTTTTTTGGTGTTGCAATATGTTGGATTTGCCGATTTGCAGGCCCGTCAAATTGCCCTGGTAGGCAACAAAAGCAATTCAGCTGCTTCCTTCTTGTTTGTGATCACCGCTTTGCACATGGTGCACGTATTGGGAGGGGTTGTGGCCTTGGCGGTCATTTTTGGTCGGGCTTTTTCTTCTCGCCAAAAAAACTACAGTTCCATGCCCTTGGATTTGGTGGGCACTTACTGGCATTTTGTCGATGCCCTCTGGGTTTATCTTTTTGTGTTTTTCCATTGGATTGGCTAAGCAAAAAAACGGCTCATTATTAGCTTTTTTCACCCTTAGACAATACTTTTGTAACGAAATTTCAGACCAACATGTCAACGACTGCTACAGCACCTGGTACCAAATTGTGGAATGGCGGAAAAAGCCCTTT
>RDYY01000479.1 GCA_004293505.1 Sphingobacteriia bacterium
TTTTGCGCCAGATTTGGGCAGGGATTCTTTCGGTTTCCTTGCTGCCGTCTTCGTAAGTGAATTCAACAATAATGGGCATGACCAATCCACCTTTGTTGGAAAAGCTGGCTTCATAAAAATGCAATCCACCATATTTGGCTTTTTCTGCATCGGTCAAAGCCTCAGCAGACATGAAAGCTGGAGGTGTGTATTTGGTAACGCTGTCATAAGGTTCCAAACCACGGGTATACCGCCAGTAGAAATCACGCAAACTGGTGTCTACATCGGTCAAGAACAAAATATTTTTGTCTTGGCGGTTGCGGATTTTTGAAATGTCATTTGTCTTGGCGGTTGCGGATTTTTGAAATGTCATCAAATGCTGCGCGTCCGCTGAACAAGGGCCTGGCGATGCTTTGGGGGGCTGGGCTGGGGAAACTGGGTGCTGCTGCGTTTACATCGGCCACCACATATTTCACTGAATCCAAAGAAATGTCACAGGGATCAATGCCATAAAACCATCCTCTCCAGAACCAATCCAAATCTTCTCCAC
The DNA here is from genome assembly GCA_004293505.1 of Sphingobacteriia bacterium. Taxonomy (GTDB): domain Bacteria; phylum Bacteroidota; class Bacteroidia; order Chitinophagales; family Chitinophagaceae; genus Sediminibacterium. The sequence goes on from RDYY01000479.1 coordinate 530, forward strand.
TGGCGTCTTCCATGGTGCGGAACAAATCGGCTGGTGTGGGGTGTTTGAATGCCCATCGGCGAGAATATTCACGGAAGGCATAATCAAAGAGCTCTCTGCCCATGATGGTTTCGCGCAAAATGTTCAATCCTGTAGCAGGCTTAGTATAAGCATTGGGGCCAAACTGAATGATGTTTTCAGAATTGGTCATGATGGGCTCCAATTGCTCTTTGGGCAAACGCATGTAATTGGCAATGGTCCAAGCGGGACCGCCCCGAGAAGGGTATTTGTTGTCAAAGAGTTCTTCAGTCAAATACTGTACAAAAGAGTTCAAACCTTCATCCATCCAACTCCACTGGCGTTCATCGCTGTTCACGATCATGGGGAAGAAATTGTGTCCCACTTCGTGGATGATAACACCCAGCATACCGTTCTTGGTATTTTCAGAATAAGATCCGTCTTTGTTGGTGCGGCCATTGTTGAAGCAAATCATGGGATATTCCATGCCATTAGAAGCTTCAATGCTTTGGGCAAC
>RDYY01000082.1 GCA_004293505.1 Sphingobacteriia bacterium
GGTAGGCGAACAAGAAAACTTGGATGACGCCGCTTACCGGGTCTTGAAAAACAGAACGGGCATGACCAATGTGTTTTTGCAGCAAGTCAAAACCTTTGGCAATCCCACCCGACACCCAGGGGGAAGGGTCATTACACTGGCCTATTGTTCTTTGTTGAATGTCAAGCACCACTCCCTGAACATCCATGACAATAATTTGGATTGGTATGATTTGTCGGCCATCAAGGAAATGGCTTTTGACCACAAATCCATTTTGAACGACTGTTATGAGTGGTTGCAGAAAATGATCCAAGAAAACCCCTTGGGTTTTAACCTTTTGCCTGATAAATTTTCTTTGCGCGAATTGCAGAATCTATATGAAGCCATTTTGGGTGTGAGCATGGACAGGCGCAATTTCCGCAAGAAATTTGCGACCATGGATTTGCTCATTGACACGGGCGAGATGGAACAAGATGTTTCGCATCGGCCTGGCAAATTGTACCAATTCAATTTTGAGAAGTACAAAAAGCGCAAGCGCAACTGGATTGGGATTGATTTTTAGCCCAATTGGCCCCCAAACTGTATTTTTACCGAAACTGATGCCATGCTGCATTCCATGACCGGTTATGGCCGGGCTGAACAATTGGTTGTTGACAAGACTGTTTTGGTGGAAATCAAATCTTTGAACGGCAAACAATTTGATCTCCGACTGAATATTCCTGCCCTGCTGAAGCCCAATGAATTTGACATTCGCAACATGTTGGCCGAAGGGTTGCAGCGGGGAAGTGTAGAATGCACCATCAGCATCAAGAATACGGGTGCCAGCAAACCCGTCAGCATCAATACCGACTTGGCCAAAGCCTATTATAAACCTGTGGAAGCCTTGGCGGTGGAATTGGGTTTGGCCACAGGAGACTTGCTCAGCACCTTGTTGAAACTACCCGATGTGATCACTCCCTCTACTGAAATGCTCAGCCCAGAAGAATGGAAAGCCTTTTCGGGTGTGTTGCAACAAGCCATTGCTGGCCTCAACCAACACCGGGCCGAAGAGGGCAAATCCATTGAAACCGATTTGCAGTTGCGCGTGAAAAACATCGGCGAACACCAATTGGCCATTGCCGTTTTGGAACCCCGTCGGCGCCAGAGAATAAAAGAAGGGTTGCAAAAATTACTGGAAGAACAAGTGGGGCCCGGCAATTATGACGCCAACAGGTTGGAGCAGGAATTGATTTATTACATAGAAAAAATCGACATCAGTGAAGAGCAAGTGCGCTTGAAAAACCACTGCGATTATTTTGAAACCATTTTGGCCGATGCCGATACGGCAAAAGGCAAAAAGCTCTCTTTTGTCCTCCAAGAATTTGGCCGGGAAATCAATACCATGGGCTCTAAGGCCAATGATGCGGAGATTCAAAAAAGGGTGATCTTGATGAAAGACGAATTGGAAAAAGCCAAGGAACAGATCCTCAATGTCTTGTAATTTCTGTTGTAATTTTGTCCCCATGCGTTTGCTCAGTCTTGTGTTGGTTTTGGGAACCTTGTTCACGGCATGTGAACCCTTGGGTGTATTTGAACAACAAGCATTTTTTCCCAAGGCAGTCTGGTCGGCCCAGAACAAACCCCGCTTTCAATTCCAAGTGGCCGATACCACTGCGCGTTACCATTTGTTTGCCGTTATACGCCACAACGACGCTTACCGCTACAACAATATTTGGGTCCGCTTCACGACCAAAGCCCCGGGTGACACCCTGCGCCAACAATTGGTGAGTTTAAAATTAGCCGACAACAAAAAAGGTTGGTTGGGCACGGGCATGGACGATGTATACGAACAGCGGGTAAGGCTTTCGCCACAACCCTTGAAGCTAAAAGCAGGGGTCTATGTGTTTAACTTAGAACAAATGATGCGCGATGAACCTTTGACTGGCATATTACAAGCGGGCATCCGTTTGGAAAAGTTGGTGCCATGAAAAAATTCTTTGCCAACCAATTGCTGCGGGTAGGATTGGTCTACTGGTTTTTGTTGATTTACATGATTGCTGCTCTGGTGTGGTGGTACATTGCCTTGCAGGACCAGAACCAACAGATCACCCAGCTCAAAATGGCTGCTTCCCCTGCTACCCAAAATGAAGTCTTGGATGCCCGTCGGCGCAAAAATGCCCAGTACATAGGAGAGGGGGCTACGTTTCTAGGATTGATTTTATTGGGGGCGGTATATGTGTTTCGGGCCACTCGCCGACAGATTCGTTTTGCCCAGCAACAACAGAATTTCATGATGGCCATTACCCATGAGCTCAAAACCCCCATTGCCATTGCTCAGTTGAATTTGCAAACCTTGGAAAAAAGGCAATTGGACCCTCCGGTCAGGGAAAAATTGATCCGGCAAACCTTGTCCGAAGCAGACCGATTGAACGAATTGTGCAACAATATTTTGTTTGCCAGTCAACTAGAGGGGAATGCTTACGCTTTGGATTTACAGCCTACTCAACCATCCACCCTGCTCCAGCATGCAGTGCAAGATTTTCAAACCCGCTATCCCCAAAAACCCATCAAAGCCAAGCTTGATCCAGACCTCACGATTTTGGCCGACAATTTGTTGTTCCAGATGTTGGTGAACAATTTGTTGGAGAATGCTTTTAAATATGATCGTTCAACAGAAGCCCTGGTCTTGGAATGGGTGGCGGCCCCGCAGGGGCCGCAATTGGTCCTCACCGATCGGGGCCCAGGCATTCCCCTGGCAGAAAGAGAATATGTTTTTGAACCCTTTTACCGCAGTGGTTCAGAAAATACCCGAAAAGCCAAAGGCACAGGACTGGGGCTTTATCTTTGCCGACAAATTGCCGACCAACACCAAGCCCGATTGGGTTTAAAAGACAATCC
>RDYY01000083.1 GCA_004293505.1 Sphingobacteriia bacterium
TCTGCCGCCCATACCGACCAAGACATTGAAGAAACCTTGGTGGCTTTTAGCGAAACCAAGGCCAAGCTGGATGCAGGTGCTTACAAAGTAGAAGCCATTCCTGACATGGCCGATGTGAAATAATGTAAAAGCAGCTTTTTAAAATAAAAACACCCGCTCCAAAATGAAGCGGGTGTTTTTTGTTCAACCAGGTTGATGAATATTGTTGCTATCGCAAAATCTATTCTTCCTGGTGTTGAAGTTTTACAATTTCCCTATCAACTCATTGGCCATGCGCACATAATCGGCGTTTTTGGCTTCGGTTGCAATGGCAATGCATTTTTCTGCATTGGCTTTGGCGCCTACTTTGTCACCCAAGTCTTTTTGGATGCGGGCGGTCAACAAAAACAACCAAAAAGCTTTGGGGTTGGCGGCAGTTGCTTTTTGGGCATTGGCCAAAGCCTTGTTCAGGTCCTTGTCCATGTCGTAGTAAAAATTGGCAGCTGCTTGATAGGTATTGGGGTTAACAGGATCGGCATTCAAGGCTTTTTCTACTTGGGCACGGATGCGGTCTTTAACATTGGTGCTCACGGGTATGGCAATGGCGGTATTGCCCCACATCACGTGGATTTCACAAGTCTCGGCTTGTACATTGGCCACTTGCATGGTAAAGCTTTCAACGGGTGCGCCCATTTTGGAAGACTTTACTTTAAAGCGAACCACGTCTTCGCTTTCTTTGTAACCATCGGTGCCCCAGTTGTTCAGGCCCTTGTTGATGACCACATCCCAATAATCTTTTCCAGGAATGGTGTACAACACATAAGAGCCCGTATCCAATTTTTTGCCACCCATGGTCACGTTGTCAGAAAAATACAAACGGGTAGCGGCATTGGCACCGGTTCTCCACAATTGGCCCAAGGGCGCCAATTCACTGTTTTCTTTTAACAAAGCACGGCCTTTGATGACGGGGCGAGAATAAGTGATCTCTATTTTACCCATGCCAAAGTCTTGGCTGATTTTTTGGGTAGGACTGGGGGCTGGCATCCGGATCTGTGCTGTGGCACTGAAGCCAACCAGGATGGCCAGAGCCAAAATGGATTTTTTCATGTTGATGGTTTTTTGGAGCACAAACCTACAAAGCCCAACAGAATTGCAGGGATTATTTTTTTGGGCGGAAAGCGGGGTGAAAACGATGCAGGGTGTCCCGCAAAAAGTCTCGGTCCAAGTGGGTATAGATCTCTGTGGTGGTGATGCTCTCGTGGCCCAACATTTCTTGAACGGCCCGCAAATCGGCCCCGCCCTCTACCAAATGGGTGGCAAAAGAGTGGCGGAATGTGTGGGGCGAGATGGTTTTGGTGATGCCTGCAGTGCGCGCCAATTCTTTTATGATGTAAAAGACCATGACCCGGCTGAGGCCCTTGCCCCGGCGGTTCAAAAAAACCAAGTCTTCTGCCCCTTTTTGTATGCGCACATGAACGCGGGTGGTGGAGCGGTAAATGTTCAAATAGTGCAAAGCGGTGGCACCTATGGGAATGAGGCGCTCTTTGTTGCCCTTTCCGATTACACGCACAAAACCGAGTTCAGGATAAAGGCAAGAGAGCTTTAACGTTACCAATTCACTCACGCGCAAACCACAACTGTAAAGGGTTTCCAACATGGCCCGGTTGCGGGTTCCCTCTGGGGTGCTGAGGTCAATGGCACCCAAGAGGGCTTCAATTTCGGAAACACCCAAGGTGTCGGGCAGCTTGCGGCTGGTCTTGGGGGCCGACAGCAGGGCCGTGGGATCGGCTGCCACAATTTGTTCCAAAACACAGTAGGTAAAAAAGCTGCGAATGCCCGATAAAATCCGGGCTTGAGAGCCCACGCCCAATCCCCACTCCGACAATTGTTTCAAGAAAGCTTGCAGGTGTTCCAGCTGCACGGCTTGTGGCTGTTGTGGGCCTTGGGTGCTTTGCAAAAACTGGGTCAGGTGTTCTACATCGCGCAAGTAGGCTTGCACAGAATTGTCGCTGTGCGACCTTTCTAAGCGCAAGTAAGCTTTGTAACCTTTTTTATAGGATTCCCACATGATTTAACAAAGGAAGAGATGCCTTACATTCGTGGCACCAAAACCGTTTCGGATGCAAGTTAACCTTCGTTCCTTTAAACAGAAAGTTCGTCACCACGCCAAGCGCATGAAACGTTTTTTGGGAAGGGTTGAGAAAAACCCACCCAAGGGATTGGACAAAATGGCGGTGGTCTTGGACCAAGAAGTTTGGAAAGAAGTTGACTGCCTGTCTTGTGCCAATTGTTGCAAGACCATGAGTCCCACTTTTACCAAAAAAGACATTGCCCGCATTGCTGATCATTTTTCCATCAGCCCGGCCGAGTTCAAAGAAAAATGGTTGTTTTTTGATGAAGAAGACAAGGACTGGATGAACCGCAAACAGCCCTGTCAATTCCTGAACCTGGACAACAACATGTGCAGCATTTACGAAGTGCGACCCGATGATTGTGCAGGCTTTCCCCACCTGACCAAAAAGAAGATGACGGACTATATTCACGTGCACCAACAAAACATTTCTTATTGCCCCGCTACCTATGCGTTTGTGGAGAAATTAGAAGCGCGCTTGACCAGTAAGTGATCACAGCCCTGTTATTTTAGCGATGCGGCCATTGCCACCGGCCAAATAAACAACCCTACCTGCGGGTGATGTTTTGACCACATGGTAGCCTGTTTTGTCCAAAGCCACCCAGGTCTTTCCCCCATCTTTGGAATAATCTGTTCCACTGGTGCCGCAGGCCACCAAGATGGATGCGTCAACATAAGCAAGGCCAGAGCGGTAACCCCAAGGGGATACCATGGCAGGTGCTTGAAAATTGCCGCCTACCACAAAAGCATTTTTCTGGTTTGGAGCCAAGGCCAAAGCATTGGCCCCGGTGCTGGCCTGTCCTTGCAAGAGCGGCAAATCCGTGACAGAAAATTTATCCTGCTGCCAGTGCAAAAGCCTGGCCTTTTTTCCACCCGTTACCGCCAAAACTTTTCCCGACGCCAAGACCACCAAATTGGAACCACTGGAGGCAAAAAAAGCTTCGTCTTTTTCCAAATAAATACCGGTGTTTTTTTTCTCCCAAGTGTCGCCGCCATTGGAACTGTACAATGCATAGAGGGGATAGCTGGTGTCTTTGCCCTTCACTTGCGGCAAGGGGTCACCAATGGCCCAGGCTTCCAGGCCTTGGGCTGTTTTGGCAAAGGCAAAAGCATCCAAGAAAACACCTGGGCTGGGGTCTTGAAAAACAGGGTACCAATCCTTTCCTGCATTGGTGGTTTTCAACATCAAACCGGGTTCGGCCACGGCCAAGACCAAAGCGGTATTTTCATCCAAAGCTTCAATGTCCCGAAAATCCCTTTTCTCTTGGCCGGGAATGGTTTGCCATTCAATGGTCTTGCCCCCATTGGTACTGCGACCCACTTGGCCGCCCGACCCGCTCACCCAAAAAACAGTATCGTTCACCACACTCAGTCCCCGCAAAGAAACTTTTCGCCCGGCCGACAAGGCCGTGAGTTGTGGGGGCTGGGCAAGGGCCGAAAAAGCACAGAAAAGGGTCCATCCGCATGTCAAGAAAAAATAAAATTTGTAGTGTGGTCTCATGGTTTCAGTTTTGCAAGCGCTGAACCTTAAATCTACAACATGTCTGCAGAACATTCCAGCATTCCCTATTGGATGAGCCGCACCCAATTGCTCTTGGGCGATGCGCCCGTACAACGCTTGCAAAGCAAAAACGTTTTGGTGGTAGGCTTGGGTGGGGTGGGCGGCATTTGTGCCGAAATGATTGCGCGCGCGGGCGTGGGCAAAATGACCATTGTAGATGCCGACACAGTGGACCTCAGCAATACCAACAGACAAATTCCAGCCCTGCATTCTACCGCCGGCCAATTGAAGTCAGAAGTGATGGCGGCGCGGTTGTTGGACATCAACCCCCAATTGGACCTCACGGTTAAAACGGTTTACATCAAAGACCAAATCACCGACGACATCATTGACCAAGGCCAATTTGATTATGCCGTGGATTGCATTGATACTTTGTCGCCCAAAGTGTTTTACCTGAAAGCCTTGCTGGACCGCGGTATTCCCGTGGTCTGTTCTTTGGGGGCAGGCGGAAAAGTGGACCCCACACAAGTGCGCATCACCGACATAGCCCAAACCTATGAGTGCAATTTGGCCAAATACGTGCGCAAAAAATTAAGGAGTTTGGGCATTCGAAAAGGATTGACCGTGGTCTTCAGTCCAGAAAAAGTGGACCAGTCGCGGGTGATAGAAACCGAAAAAGCCTATCCCAAAAAATCCATCATTGGCACCATTTCCTACATGCCGGCCATTTTCGGTTGCATGGCGGCCAGCGTAGTGATCCGCGACCTGATGCAAACCGAACCTGTTCAATACAGCAAATAAGGCAAGAGGGCTTGGGGCCAATCGGTGCAACGGGTTTGGGCACTGATGGTTTGTAAAAATTGCGGCATGGGAAGTTCAAACCAGTCCTGTGTATGGGCTTGTCCCAACAATTTGTCCAAGTGGTTTTCGCCCCTAGGATTCACTTGGGTGGGATAGGTTTGCCATTGAAAATCTTTTGGGTGCATGTCTTTGATGCAGCGCAAAAAAAGCAATCCCCAAAACACGGGCCGGTACAACTCGCGGTCGGTCAGGTGAAGGACCAATCCCGGACAGGATTGCCCCGCCCATTTGCCGCTCTGGGGTACCAAAGTTTTGGGCTCCAGTCCCAGCTCGCCTTCAGAAACCGCTTCCATGGCTTGTTTCAGNNGAGGGGGGTGCCCCGGCCTTCACTCAGGTTGGTGGCTTCCAAAAAACAAAGGGCAGGATAGGTTTCCATGGCTTGGTCCGAGACCAAAGCGGGTGAGGGTGCCACAAAAGGCAGGCCCCAATCGCGGCGCCAAGCTTCTCGCTCCCAACCCTTGCAGGGAATGACTTCCAAGGTTGTGCCCAAATTTTTCTCGGCCACAAAATAGCGGGCCAATTCGCCCAAACTAGCACTGTGTCTAATGGGGATGTCCCATCGGCCAATGAAAGATGACAGCTGGGGATCCAGGCGGGGACCTTCAACGGCATCCATCGACCCCGACAAGGGATTGGGACGATCCAGCACCACTAATTTTTTGTGGGCAGCCGCGGCTGCTTCCAACACATGGCTCAGGGTCCAGAGATAGGTATAAAAACGAAGCCCGGCATCGGGGATGTCAAACAAGACCAAGTCCAAAGCCTGGAGCTGCGCTTTGCTGGGCGCCAATTGTTCGCCATAC
>RDYY01000084.1 GCA_004293505.1 Sphingobacteriia bacterium
CAATACGTAGAGCGGTGTTAGACCCATCAAATAAAGGGGGAAAACCATTTGCCCTTGGAACATGACATTACCAGCAGCCCCACCTTGTAATACTTGGTTAAGGGGTGTTACACCTGTCACTCGCCAGTTGGCAAACTGCGAGGTTAAAAAATAAGTAGACAATCCGGCGTGTGCCTGGTTCAGCATACGGAACATGACCAAGGCAGAAAGGGGTAAGAGAAAAATGATCAAATACAAGGCGACCGTTCTATTGACCAATTTTCGGCGTTGGGAGCGGTTGTTCAAAGCCTGTACATATTGTACGTCTACCGGTTCATTGCGTGAAATCTTTAAACCCTCTAAGGCAATCATGACAATGAAGGGGAAAAACGACAACACCAGCCACAAAAATTTGATTTCGGTAAAAATCAACAAGCCTAAAAATACCGAGGTGATGGACAGGTAGTAAGTGGTTTGACTGCGATAGTAATTGAAAATTTGTCGAAACAACAAATACAGGAAAAGCATGACAGCCGCTATGTTTCGGCCCGAAATGGCTGCAAATACAAACTGGGGATGGAACAGAAAAAGGGCCATGACCATGGCGGCCAAAAAAACCTGGTTCAATTGGCCTCGGCGGATATCAGAAAGGATGGTGTACACCAAAATAGACATCATCAAAATGGATGAAGCTATGGGTGCAAAGACATAACCAAAAGGAGAAAACACAATATTGACCAAGAAAACGGTGGTAGGAAAAGTTGTCCCAATGGTCAAGAGCTGGTTCTCTTTGTACTCAAAAAGAAGTTTTAATTTTTCCGAATAAAACAAAGCCTCTGAGTGCTCGTACCCTTGACGATGCAACAAGGCGGCCATGACCAAGTAATAGGCCATGACCAGCAAGGACAAGAGGGCAATATGGCGGCTGTTAATTTTCATTGGGCAGGTTGGCCCCAGCTGCTGCTGCAGCGGCACCATGCGACATTTTGGTGAGGCCGTGATTGGTTTTTTCCCAGTAAAAAGGTTTATAAATCAATTGCCATAAGCCCTTGTAAGAAGCAATAGAGTGCATCAACCAATAAACGGGATTCAAAGCTGCATATAAAATGAGTTCATAATAGCGGCGCTTGAAAACAGCCAACATGTTTACATAGACCATCATGGTATTGCCTGCCACAAAATTGAAAATGGACACATATAGCACCCAGTCTGGAAATACTACTTTTACTACCGTCAGGTCAAATGCCAAATAAGCCACAAAAAACAACAACAAAATGGGATACAGCAAAAAGGTGATGGGCGTAAAGACAATGAAGAAATTGAATCCAAAAAAACCCCGCCAACCAATCCTGCGCACCAGCTTGGCAGGGTTGCGCATGTGCACCAACGAGGTTTGCATGTAGCCCTTGATCCAGCGCGAACGTTGGCGAATCCAGTTGAAAGGCTCATTGTTGGCTTCTTCTAGCGTTGTGCTGTTGACCACCCCTACTTTATATCGTTTTTCAAATACCCTAACCCCCAAGTCGGCGTCTTCTGTTACGTTAAAGGGATCCCAGCCACCCAACTCACGCAATTTGTCTAATTTGAAGTGGTTGGAGGTCCCCCCCAATGGAATGGGAACGTCTAAGGATTGTAGACCCGGCAGCATATAATCGAACCAATAGGAATACTCCAACGTAAACATGCGCGTCAGCAAGTTCTCGTTCTTGTTGAAATAATTCAATGCCCCTTGCAAGACAATGTAATCGTTGGGCAGTTTGCGGAACAAGGCCACCACCTTTTTCAATTGGTCAGAATCAGGTACGTCCTCGGCATCGTAAATGGTCAAGTATTTGCCCTTGCAAAAGAACAAGCCATAATTGCAGGCTTTGGGCTTGGTCTTGGGCATTTGAAAGGGCACCACAATGGTTTCAAAATTGGCCGGAAAATCCAAGTTCCTTACCGCATTCAAGGTTTTGTCATCGTCTTCTTCAATCAACAATTTTACGTCCAATTTCCCCCTGGGATAATCCAAACTGCGCAAGTTCCAGATCAATTTCCGGATCAGTTTGTCCTCTTTGTAAACGGGCAATAAGATGGTATACACCGGAAGCGTACTGTTCTCAACAGATTTTACTTCTTCTTTGGTGACGGTTTCATGTAATTCATACTGAGAGCCCTTCAATGCTATGTAGAGCTTGAACAAGATGGCAAAGAGAAACACAAAACTGGAACCCAAGTTGAGGATGATGGCGACATTGATGAAGTTGAGGGTTAAAAACCCAATCAGGCCTACCAAACTAAGAAACAGGAACAACAGTTGCTGGTCGGTAAAAGTGGTCAGGCCAGAACTGTCGGGGTCCTTGCGCATCAAACTAAAGACCGATTCTTTTACATAATATTCACCCCTCAGTTTGTGCACCATCCAAGTGATGTCCAAATCCGCTGCTGCCAACAAGTCAACGGGTTGGCCAAACTTCAATTCCAATAATCCCTGCAATTTTTCATCCAGGGGATCCGCTGCCGCTACCAGCAAATGCCCTTGGGCATTGCTGCGCAAGGGCAAATACATGTATCCATTCAAGTGAATCAGGTCACATTGGTCCACATATTGGGGATCAATTTCTTCTTCCCTCACATTGATCAGGGGGAAGCCAGACCTTTCCAAAAAAGACACATAGGTTTTTCGGGTCAGGTAACCAAAGTTCAGGGCTGCTTTGATCCGAGCATAGTCAAAGTCCAGGGCAATCTGTTCAATCAGCTCCAGCTTCTCGTTGGTAAACAATCCCACCGAGATCATATTATGAAGGGCACAAGCCGGCATGCTGGGCTGGATTTATGAGGGTTAAACGATTTCCTGAGACTTCTTCAC
>RDYY01000085.1 GCA_004293505.1 Sphingobacteriia bacterium
TTACAAGAAGATCCTGCTTTGTTGATGGACAGAAAGAATTGGTAGTGCTGGGGATCTTTGCCATCGCGAATGCTCAACAATTGGTCTGGTTTTTTCCCAAAATCGCCACTTAGTTTTTGTTTGCGGGGCAAGGTATCCAAAGGATTGATGACTTTGGTTTTGGTAGGGTCCTCATTGGAATCTTTGATGACCACCATGAAAAAACCGGCATTGTTAAAGACCCAACCTGTACGGGTAAACAAGGTTTCTTCCCGAGGACCTTTTTTTTCTTGGGAAAGCAAAAACGTGGGCTCTTTGTTGATGGACACCATGCGCCTGTACTCATCTTTGTGCTGGTTGTCCATCAAGGACTTGGCCCCCAAAAATTGCATTTTTTCATTGCAGACCAAAACCAATAATCCTTGCTTTTTACCCTCTTTGGCAGCCAACAAAAAATAGGTTTCTTTTTCTTTTTCTATTCTGCCAACAGGAAAGAATTTTGTTGTAGACAATCGCCATCCTTGGAAAGCAGTATCCGGGAAATATTGCTTTAATAGTGGATAACCCAATACCGGTGAGTCGGGTAATGATACCCATGCCGTATCGGCCATCGTCCAATTGTTTTGCACCAAAGGAAAAACAGCCGCGAAGGTTTTGGCAGGGAGGGGGGTATTGCCAGAATAGTCTATGGCCTTGTCTTGACAAGCCCAAACACAGGTGGAAAGCAGCAAGAAAAGAAAAAAGCGCATGAGGGAATTTGATCTAAAAATAGGCAGATTGTGCCATCGGTTATTCAACTTTCAAGGTCTGGTCTTAAAATTATAAATTTGTTGTTGTCCATGGATTCCAAAAACAACTCAACCTTATCCCTCAGTGAAGTCAATGCCAGTGTGGATACCACCCTTGGCAAAAAAGGTTGGCGTCGTTTCCTGGCTTATGTAGGACCAGCTTATCTGGTAAGTGTCGGATACATGGATCCAGGCAATTGGGCCACCGATTTACAAGGAGGTGCCCGTTTTGGCTTCCAACTGATTTGGGTATTGCTCATGAGTAACCTGATGGCCTTGCTCTTGCAAAGCCTCAGTGCGCGGTTGGGCATTGTGCGGCGAAAAGATTTGGCCCAAGCCAACAGAGACGCTTATCCGCCTCTGATCAATTTTGGCCTCTATGTGTTGGCCGAAGCGGCCATTGCTGCTTGTGATTTGGCCGAAGTTTTGGGCATGGCCATTGGCATTCATTTGTTAACGGGTTTGCCCATTTTGTGGGGCACGGTGATCACGGTCCTGGACACATTTTTGTTTTTGCTGTTGCAACAATGGGGGATTCGAAAAATGGAGGCCTTCATCATCAGTTTGGTGGCCATCATAGGTACTTGTTTTTTGGTGCAAATTCTCATGGCCCAACCTCCTTTGGGGGCAGTGGCCCAAGGATTGGTACCCACAGCCTTGAACAACGAAGCCCTTTATATTGCGGTGGGCATCATTGGGGCCACGGTCATGCCCCACAACCTTTATTTGCATTCGGCCTTGGTACAAACCCGAAAAATTGCCCCCGATAAAAAAAGCATTCGCCAAGCGTTGAAATTCAATTTCATTGATAGCACAGTTGCCCTCAACGCAGCATTTTTGGTCAACACTGCCATTTTGGTTTTGGCGGCGACGGTTTTCTACCAAAATGGATTAACCGATGTGGCCAAAATTGAAGACGCGCACCGGTTGTTGGCCCCCATGTTGGGCAATCAACTGGCCCCCACACTGTTTGCCATTGCTTTGATAGCGGCAGGGCAAAGTTCCACTTTAACTGGCACCCTTGCAGGGCAGATTGTCATGGAAGGCTATTTGCATTTGCGCATCAATCCTTTGTTGCGCAGGCTCTTGACCCGCTTGATTGCCATTGTACCTGCCGTGGTGGTCATTTTGGTAAAAGGGGATGAAGCTGTAGACGATTTATTGGTCTTTAGCCAAGTGATCTTGAGCCTGCAATTGGGCTTTGCGGTGATACCGCTGATCTATTTTGTGAGCGACAAAAAAACCATGGGCAGTTTTGCCATTGGGCGATGGACCCAATTGGGCGCTTGGCTCATTGCGGCCATTTTGGTGGGGCTGAACGCCAAATTGGTGGGAGAGGAAGCTTGGTCATTTTGGGTGTCGGAATCGGCCGCATGGCAAAAAGCCCTCTTGTTGTTGGGCCTCTTCTTGTTTTTGGCTTTGTTCATCAGCATGTGTGTATGGCCCTTGTTGCAGGTCCGCAAAGCCAAGCGGGTGGAAGAAGACAAACAAAGCTTGCACGGTCCTGCTGTTTCTTTGACCCACTTGTCATTGCCCCTTAAAAAACGCATTGCAGTTACTTTGGATTTTACCGATTTGGACCAACAAGCCATTGCCCATGCGCTGTCACAAGGACAAGGGGATACTGTTTTCATTTTGATCCATGTTGTAGAAAGCCCATCGGCCAGTTATTTAAAAAACGCTTTGGACGACAGTGAGTCCCGCATTGACCAATCCCGATTAGAACAATATGTGGCCCAATTATCGGCCATGGGCTATACGTCAGAAGCCCATTTGGGCTATCACCAACGAATTCAAGAGATCATCCGCTTGGTGGATGCATCCCGGGCCGATTTGTTGGTGATGGGTGCGCACCGACATGCAGGGCTCAAGGATTATTTGTTTGGAGAGACCATTGACGCAGTGCGCCACCGATTGCGCATCCCTGTATTGATTGTCAATGATTAGGATGGTCTTAATTGTTTATATTTGTGCCCTTTATCAGCAGAAAACCGACTAAAAATGGCCGAAAAAATCAAAGTTGCTAACCCAGTAGTAGAATTGGATGGGGATGAAATGACCCGACATCAAATACTATGATTTGGGCATGGAATACCGCGACCAAACCAATGACCAAGTGACCATTGATGCCGCCAACGCCATCCGTGAATACGGTGTGGGCATCAAATGTGCTACCATCACACCCGATGAAGCGCGCGTAGAAGAGTTTAAGTTGAAACAAATGTGGAAGAGCCCCAATGGGACCATCCGCAATATTTTGGATGGAACGGTGTTTCGGGAGCCCATCGTTTGTGCCAACGTACCTCGTTTGGTACCCAATTGGACAGCCCCCATTTGCATTGGCCGACACGCTTTTGGCGACCAGTACCGGGCCACTGATTTTGTCACCAAAGGGAAGGGCAAACTGACCGTTAAATTTGAAGGTGAAGATGGTACAGTGCAAGAATTTGAAGTGTACAATTTTAAAAGTGACGGGGTGGCTTTGGCCATGTACAACACCGACGAAAGCATCCGTGGTTTTGCACGAGCCTGCTTTAACCAAGCCCTGAACAAAAAATGGCCCCTCTACCTCTCTACCAAAAACACCATCCTCAAGAAATACGATGGTCGTTTCAAAGACATTTTTGAAGAGATCTACCAACAAGAATTCAAAGCAGCTTATGCAGCAGCTGGCATCACCTATGAGCACCGTTTGATTGATGACATGGTGGCCAGTGCCTTAAAATGGAACGGTAATTTTGTTTGGGCTTGTAAGAATTATGATGGCGATGTACAAAGCGATACGGTTGCCCAAGGATTTGGGTCTTTGGGGTTGATGACGTCCACTTTGATCACCCCCGATGGCAAAGTCATGGAAGCCGAAGCTGCCCACGGAACCGTTACCCGCCACTACCGCGAACACCAAAAAGGCAAGCCCACTTCCACCAACCCCATTGCCTCCATTTTTGCTTGGACAAGGGGATTGGCTTTCCGTGGTAAACTAGACAACAATGCAGCCCTGGTTAATTTTTGTGAGACCTTGGAACAGGTTTGCATTGATGTTGTTGAAACTGGTAAAATGACCAAAGACTTGGCCGTTTGTATCCATGGAAATAAAGTTAACCATGGCGAACACTATTTGTACACAGAAGAATTCCTGGACGCATTGGATACAGAATTAAAAAAGCGATTGAATTAATCCAATCGCTTTTCTAACACTTTGTTTGGGGTTTGGGTATCCAGTATACTCAAGCCCCAAATTGTTTTAGGTGGTGGTCCAAATGTTTCCATTGGCTGAATCCCCATTCGGCTTCAGACATTTTACCAAACATGGGATGGGCTTGGGCCGCAGCTGCTGCTGGGCCATTGGAACGAAACCGGTCAATGGTGTGCAAAAGTTTGCTCATCTCTTGGTCAAAATCCCTGTTGTCTTTTACAATGACTTGTTTGCCAGTTGGCAGGTTCTGCTTGTAGGGCTTGTCATTCAAGACCATGCGCTTGATCAATGGGCCCAACAAAAAACCAATGAGACTGAATTTGGCTGGTTTGTCCGAAGGGAATGAAGTCTCCATGGCTTTGCGCACATGGGCCAACATCTGCGCCACGCCCAT
>RDYY01000480.1 GCA_004293505.1 Sphingobacteriia bacterium
GGCCCGCAATTTGGAAGAGCAATTCAGTCGCCTCCAAGCCGAAGGCGATTTACAAGCTTATTTGGTGGCCAATAACATTGTGGCCATTCAAGGGGTTGACACCAGGGCTTTGGTGGCCCATATTCGCACCGCAGGGGCCATGAATTGCATTGTTTCTTCGGAAGGCAAATCGGTAGATGCCCTCAAAGCTGAGTTGGCGGCTGTGCCCAGCATGGATGGCTTGGAATTGGCCAGTACCGTTAGTACGCCCGCGGTGTATGAATTGGGTGATCCCCAATCGCCCATACGCGTTTCGGTTTTGGACTTTGGGGTGAAACAACACATTTTAGATTGCTTAACCAGTCGTGGGGCTTATGTGCGGGTACACCCTGCTAAAACTCCTTTTGCCGAGCTTAAAACATTTGATCCCGTCGGATATTTTATTTCCAATGGACCCGGCGACCCATCGGCCATGCCCTATGCCGTGGAAACCATTCAATTGGTCTTGGCCGAGAAAAAGCCCGTCTTTGGGATTTGTTTGGGGCACCAACTCTTGGCCTTGGCCAATGGTATCAAAACCTTTAAAATGCACCATGGCCACCGGGGCTTGAACCATCCGGTCAAAAACATCATCACGGGCCAGTGCGAAATCACTACACAAAACCATGGCTTTGGGGTAGACCCTGTTGCGGTGAAAGACCATCCCAATGTAGAAGTGACCCACGTGAATTTGAACGATGATTCCATCGAAGGCATTCGGTTAAAAGACCGCCCTGCTTTTAGTGTGCAATACCACCCCGAGTCCCCACGACAGCCGTTACCTCTTTGATCAGTTTCTGCAGATGATGCAGTAAATTGGGCACATGAAAATTGCCATCATCAATGGGCCCAACCTGAATTTATTGGGAAAGCGCGAACCAACCATTTATGGCGCGCAAAGTTTTGAAGATTATTTTCAGCAATTGACCCAGGCATTTCCCCAAGTGGAACTGGTTTATTTTCAATCCAACATAGAAGGGGAGCTGATTGACCAAGTGCA
>RDYY01000086.1 GCA_004293505.1 Sphingobacteriia bacterium
CAGGTAAACGATGGCACGGGTCGTTTTTTGGAAACTGGTTTTTTCAGTGGGGTAGCGGCCAGTGATTGGAGCTGGGGCGCTTTGGTTTTTGACGCAGACAACGACAGCCGGTCAGATATTTTTGTGTGCAATGGCATTTACCGCGACGTCACCGACCAAGATTTCATTGATTTTTTTGCCAATGATGTGGTCAAGCAAATGGTGGTGACGGGCAAAAAAGAAGACGTGAACAATGTCATCAACAAAATGCCGTCGGTGCCCATTCCCAACCAAGCTTTTCGCAACCAAGGGGGATTGCAGTTCAGCAATGCTTCTGTCGACTGGGGTTTGGACCAACCCAGTTTTTCCAATGGGGCCGTTTATGCCGATTTGGACAATGATGGCGATTTGGATTTGGTGATCAACAACGTCAACCAACCCGCTGCCATTTACCGCAACCAAAGCAGAGAAAAAAAATCCGATAGCAGTCATTACTTGGCCATTGAAGTAGCAGGATCTGCCAGCAACAAAAGGGCCATTGGTACCACTTTGAAACTGTTTTGTGGCGCAGCCACATTGACCCGCGAAATCATTCCCAGCCGAGGCTTTCAGTCTTCCATGGAATACAAACAAACCATTGGCTTGGGCAATTTGCGCGTGGATTCTATGCAGGTTATTTTCCCAGACAACAGTTTTACCACGCTGTTGCAACCGGGCCAAGATACATTGTTGCAATTGTCTTATGACAAATTAGAAAAGCGTTCTTGGCAGCCACATCAGTACCCCGGAAATGGACAAGGAAATACAGGACTGGCACCATTGTTTCAAGCCAAGAACAATGAGATTTTTGCTCCCCATGTAGAAGACGAATGGGTTGATTTTTACTACGAACGCAACCTGCCCTTCATGTTGTCCAAACAAGGTCCAGCCATGGCCAAAGCCGATGTAAATGGCGATGGAAGAGAAGATGTTTTCCTGGGCGGAGCCAAGGGCCAGGCTTCTCAACTTTATTTGCAAACCCCTACTGGATGGGCTTTACAGCCCACGCCCGGCTTTGCCCAATTCAAATTCAACGATGTTACGGCCGCTGCCTTTCTGGACATGGATCGAGACGGAGACCCCGATTTGGTCTTGGGGGGAGGGGGCAACATGGACCCAGCCAGTGCCGACAGTTACCAGCACTTGTTTTACCGCAACCAGGGGAAGGGCAATTTTGTTTTAGAACCTGGATTCTTCCCCATTGCCCATACCAATGCCGGATTCATTTTGCCCTTGGATTATGATGGCGATGGTTGGACCGATTTGTTGTTTGGCAGCCGCTCCTTGCCCCAGCAATATGGCCAAGCCCCGCCCAGCTTTTTGTTCCGCAACCAAGCAGGCAAACCCCAGGATGTTACAGCAGCTGTGGCGCCTTTTTTACAAAACCTGGGCATGTTGACAGCAGGTGATTGGAAGGATTTGAACCAAGACGGCAAACCCGAATTGATCTTGACCGGTGAATGGATGGCCCCACAAGTTTTTGTTTTGAAGGGCAAGGCATTTCAAGCCATGGCAACGGGACTGGAAAAGGAAAAGGGTTGGTGGCAATCCTTGTTGGTCATTGATGTGGACAAAGACGGGGACCAAGACTTGGTCCTGGGCAATTTGGGACAGAACTTTTATTTGCAAGCAGCCAAAGACCGACCCGTAAAAGTTTGGTTGAAAGACGTGGACCAAAATGGAACGGTAGAAAAAATCTTCAGCCATACCCTCAAGGGCAAAGACGTACCCGTGTTTTTGAAAAAAGACTTAACCGAGCAATTGCCCGCACTGAAAAAATCCAACCTCAAGCACGTTGACTACGCCAACAAAACCCTGCAAGATGTTTTTGGCAAAGACTTAACAGGGGCGCAAGTGTTGACCGTAGAACAAACTGCTTCTGTGGTGGCCCTCAACAATGGCAAGGGCGGGTTCCTTGTTCAATCCCTTCCCTTGACCGTTCAATTGAGTTCTGTACAGGCCATGGTGGCCCAAGATCTGGACCAGGATGGATTGCCTGAAATCATTGGTGCGGGTAATTTTACCGATTTGCTACCGCAGTTTTGCCGCATTGATGCGGGATATGGATTTGTCTTGCAGAACAAGGGGAAAGGGAAATTTGAGGCCCTTCCTGCTGCACAAACAGGGCTCTCCATTCCTGGACAAGTGCGGGCTGTATTGGCTTTGCCCTCGCCCTTGGGCATGGGTATTTTGTTTGGGGTCAATCACCAGCGTCCTCAATTGTATCAGCTGCAAAAAATGCGCAAATGAGAAAGCTGGCCATGAATAAAGATTTCGGATTTGATCAATGCAGGGCAAGTGTTTCTTTTGCACCAGTGCAGATTTGTTTTTTGTTCTTGGCTTTTGCTTTCTCTTGTCAAAACAAAAAGGAAGCGCCACCCATTTTTAGCGTTGTCCCCAGTTCGGCCACGGGATTGGATTTCACCAATACCCTCACCCCCACGCCCGCCTTCAATCTTTTTTCCTACATGTACTACTACAATGGGGCAGGAGCAGGGGCGGGTGATTTTAATGGAGATGGTTGGATCGATTTGTTTTTTGCTGCCAACCAAGGACAGAACAAACTCTACCTCAACCAAAAAAACCTGCAATTCAAAGAGGTTACCCAGGCAGCCAAAATCCCTGCTGACAGTGCTTGGAGCACGGGTGTTTCCGTGGTGGACATCAATGCCGATGGCAAGTTAGACATCTATGTGTGCCGCGTGGGGCAGTACAAAATCCTGACAGGCAAAAACCAATTGTTGGTCAACCAAGGCAACGATGCACAAGGCATTCCCCAGTTCAAAGAATCTGCGCTGCGGCTTATGGATTGGATTTTTCTGGCTTCAGCACCCAAGCCGCTTTTTTGGATTTTGACCGAGATGGCGATTTGGATTGTTTCTTGCTCAACCATTCAGTTAACCACGACGGCAACTATGCCCCCCGCCAAAATTTTGTGGGCACTTACGATTCACTGGCCGGTCACCGTTTTTACCGCAACAACAGCCAGCTGGGTGACAGTGTTCCTGTTCCCTTTACAGACATCACCGCCAAAGTGGGCATCAAC
>RDYY01000087.1 GCA_004293505.1 Sphingobacteriia bacterium
CTACCATTCGATCTTTGAAATTTCAATTTTTATTCAATTGGTTTTTGCGCTTGCCTTGGGTGAAAAAAAGAATGCTCCAAAAAATTGACAATCAACCTGCCGGGCCCAATGCAGCAAAACGCCAGAAAGCCCAAACCTATGTGTGGGGGCAAGTCAAGAATGCCAATGGAAAAACCATAGAAAAAAAAATGGTAACCCCCGAAGGGTACACCCTGACCGCACAAGCAGCTGTATTGATTGTTCAAAAAACGCTGGCAGGAGAGTGGAAACCCGGCTACCAAACACCTGCAGCTTGTTTTGGCCAAGACCTGGTCTTGGAGATTCCGGGTGTACAAATTCTCACCGATTAACCAGCCAATCTTCATCCTTTTTTGATCCTCAATACCAGTCATGCACCAACAGAAAAAAGCAGCCATCGGTTTTATTTTTGTGACCCTCTTGATTGATGTGGTGGGCTTTGGTTTGATCATTCCGGTCATGCCGCAATTGATTGAAGAGCTCTTGCACGAAAGCAGCATCAGCAAAGCCTCTCAGTACGGTGGGTGGCTCACTTTTGCCTATGCTTTCATGCAATTCCTGTTTGCCCCCGTATTGGGCAACCTGAGCGATAAATATGGCCGCCGCCCTGTTTTGCTCTTCTCTTTGCTGGGCTTTGGCATTGATTACTTGTTTTTGTCTTTTGCCCCCAGCATTGCCTGGCTATTTGTGGGCCGATTGATTGCAGGCATCACGGGCGCCAGTTTTACCACGGCTACTGCTTATATTGCTGACATCAGTACACCTGAAAACCGGGCACAAAATTTTGGCATGATCGGGGCTGCCTTTGGGGTGGGCTTTATCATTGGGCCTTTGTTGGGTGGGTTTTTGGGTGAGTGGGGTTCGCGGGTACCTTTCTTTGCTGCTGCAGGTTTGGCCTTGGCCAATGCCCTCTATGGTTATTTTATTTTGCCCGAATCTTTGTCCAAAGAAAACCGCAGGCCTTTTGAATGGCGCAGGGCCAATCCCTTGGGTTCTTTGTTGCAATTGCGCAAATATCCTTCGGTATCAGGGCTGGTTATTTCTTTGGTCTTGGTCTATTTGGCCGCCCATGCCGTACAAAGCAATTGGACGTTTTTCAACATTGAAAAATTTGGTTGGACCCCTAAAATGATTGGCATTTCTTTGGGGGTGGTGGGGCTCTTGGTTGGCGGCGTACAAGGAGGTTTGACCAGGGTCATCAACCCCAAAATCGGCAATGAAAAAAGCATTTATTGGGGATTGGGTTTGTACACTTTGGGATTGGCTTTGTTTGCCTTTGCTTCCCAGTCTTGGATGATGTTTGTCTTTTTGGTGCCTTATTGTTTGGGGGGTATTGCAGGTCCAGCACTGCAGTCCATTATTTCGGGTAGCGTTCCTTCCAATGAGCAAGGGGGATTGCAAGGCGGGTTGACCAGTTTAATCAGTGTTACTTCCATTGTGGGTCCCCCCATGATGAACAATCTGTTTGCCTATTTCACGGGATCTTCTGCACCTTTTTATTTTCCAGGGGTCTCTTTTTTGCTGGGGGCTTTCTTCATGCTCTTGAGTGCTTGTTGGGCTTATTATGCTTTGCACCATCGCCCCAAAAAACAAGCCCAGTCCAGTTAAAACAAAACCCTGCAGCGCAGGGTTTTGAGCCATTGACATCCCCCGATGCCTGGGCTATAACAAAGATAAAAACTGCAAAAGATTTTTCAAACTGGTTTCTGAAGGGTTCAGTTTAACCGTTGACAAAACGTTGGTATTGGTCAGATCCATTTGGCCCAAAAAATACCTGGGACCAATCCGGGTAATGCTCACCAATTTGAACTTGCCGTTCAGGGGCAAGTTGGCACTGAAAGTGCGGGAAGCATAATCGGCAGGCAAGGCAATCACCGATTTTTGGTCGTTGGAGACCGCAAAGACCAAGGTGTTTTTGATGCTGAAATTGGGCGACAAGATCACATACACCCGCTTACTGACCATGTTGGTGTCCATGAAGCGGGCTACCGTTACCCAACGCAATTGTTGAACCACCAATTCATATCCCTTTTTCCATTGGCTGTTGCTGCCCAAGTATTGAAATGTACCAACATAGCTGGTGTCGGTTGATCTTTTCCAAGAGAAGCCCGTATCAAACCCACTCCCCATAAAAGAAGAACCCTCTTGACCATAAAAAACCTGTAACTGGTTTTTGGGAGCATTGTCTTTGTTGGCAAACCTGAGGGTAAGGGTACTGTTGGGGGCTAGTTTCAATTCTTGACCTTGTTGGGTAATCCGGATCAAAAAATTGCCATCAGATTCCAATACATGGTTTGCGCTGGTGGTTCCTTGTAATCCCCTTAGCCAATCCCCTTTGCTTTCGTTGCGGGCAATGGATATTTTTACTTTTCCTTGCACGGATTGCCCGGTGGCGGTGACCAAGCTTTGCGGTAGAATCCTTGCTTCTAGATTGTTGGGAAAGTTTAACGTGTCGCCCAGCTCTGCAGAAAAGCTATCCACCAATGGTATTGTTTTAAGGGAATCGGCCAACAAATGAATTTGGGCATTGGTGCCAATGACACGGGACCAAGTGGTATCATTCAAGGGGTTGGTGTTGGGATAAGCCCCAAATTGATCGGACAATTCTTTCCCACATCCCGTGCCCAAGCCGCACAAGAGCAGGCAGGCAAAAAAGAAATGGGCTTTGTTTGTTTTCATCTTTTCTAAGATACCCTTCAAAAATGTTTTGCTGCTTCTCATCTGTTGTTGAGGTTAAATCGCAAGCCAACAGAGAGGCCGCCAAAATTTATTTTTTGTTG
>RDYY01000088.1 GCA_004293505.1 Sphingobacteriia bacterium
TTGGCCTTGGCCTTGGATTATTATGCCATGGCTTTGAGTGAATTGGGTAATATTTCGGAGCGAAGAACCTATCAATTGATCTCTGGCCAAAGGGGCTTGCCTTTGTTCTTGGTGAAAGATGCCGGTTTAAATTCTGGCTTCATGATTCCCCAATACACTGCTGCGGGCATGGTCAGCGAAAACAAACAATTGTGCACGCCGGCATCGGTAGACAGCATTTCTTCCAGCAACAACCAAGAAGACCACGTGAGCATGGGCGCCAATGCTGCCACAAAATGTTACCGGGTATTGGTCAACCTGGAAAAAATATTGGCCATTGAACTCATGAGTGCTGCCCAGGCCCTGGATTTTAGGCGACCTGCTCAAAGCTCACCTGCGCTGGAGAACCTGGTAGCTGCTTATCGCCAGCATGTATTATTTAACGATGCAGACCGGGTCTTGTACACAGACATGTTAGCCAGTGTGGCTTTTCTGCAAGAACAGGATCCACAACAGTGGCTCTAGAACAAATTGGCATGATATGTGTTAGCTTTGGCAAAACCAGCTACATGAAAAAAATTCTCTTTCTTGTTTCTTTTTTAGCCTTCCTGGGCTCTGCCATGGCCCAAAAAACAGATCAAAAAATTTCTGACAAGGTAAAAGTCAGTTTCCCCAATAAGCCTGAAGAAGAAAAATTGCCTACGGGTGGTACGGCTTTTGTTTGTAAAACCGACTCCAATTCCAGTTGTTTTGCCATGAGCATGGACCTTTCACCCATGGGATTGAGTGCAGAAGTGATCACGGCAGCAGGGGATGCATTGTGGGAGCAACTCAAAGGAGGATTGGTGGCCCAAATGGGTGGCGCTACCATTGCCAAGGACCAGGTTTTGCCCTTTAAAGGCAAAAATGCCTTGTATTTGGAAATTGATGGATCCAAATCCTCTGCTCCCTTGCTAAAGGGTAAGAAAGCCTATGGTTACACCTTTTTCATTGGCGCGGTCTTGCACCAAGTCATGTACTATTCTTTGCCCTCTGAAGCTTTGCCAGAAGCGGGTAAAACATTCTTTGAATCAACGGTGATAGAGAACTAAGGATTAGCCCAATAAATGATCTGGCGGCGGGAATGGTTTCATTCCCGCCGCTTTTTTTACCTTTGCCCACCAATGCCCCTTTATGAGTGATCAGCCCTCCTTGAATTTTATTGAAGAAATTGTATCAGCGGATTTGGCTGCTGGAAAACACCAGTCCATTGTGACCCGTTTTCCCCCTGAGCCCAATGGTTATTTGCACATTGGTCATGCCAAGAGCATTTGTTTGAATTTTGGGCTTTCCAAACAATTTGGGGGCAAGACCCATTTGCGTTTTGACGACACCAATCCCGCCACAGAAGAAACCGAATATGTAGACAGCATCAAAGCCGACGTGCAATGGTTGGGCTTTCAATGGGATCATGAGTTTTATGCCTCGGACTATTTTGATCAATTGTATGCATTTGCCCTGGACCTGATTGACAAGGGCTTGGCCTATGTTGACGAAAGCAGCAGCGAAACCATTGCTGCCGAAAAAGGAACGCCAACCCAACCAGGTGTGCGCAATGCTTTTGCCAACCGTACACCAGGAGAAAACCGCCAATTGTTTGAACAAATGAAAGCGGGAGATTTTCCTGACGGCAGCCGGGTTTTGCGGGCCAAGATAGACATGGCATCGCCCAACATGTTGTTGCGAGACCCCATTTTGTACCGCATCAAACATGCCCACCACCACCGAACCGGCGACAAATGGTGCATTTATCCCATGTACGATTTTGCGCATGGACAAAGCGACTCGATCGAAAAAATTACACACTCCATTTGCACTTTGGAATTTGTACCCCACAGGGACTTGTACAATTGGTGCATTGCTTCCTTGGGCATTTTCCCCTCACAACAATATGAATTTGCCCGCCTCAACATGACCTATACCGTCATGAGCAAACGCAAACTCATGCAACTGGTTCAAGAGGGCCACGTGACCGGTTGGGACGACCCCCGCATGAGCACCATCAGTGGCATGCGCCGCAGGGGGTATCCAGCATCGGCCATCCGAGAATTTTGCGACCGCATTGGGGTGGCCCGGCGCGAAAACCTGATTGATGTGGGTTTGTTGGAATTTTGTGTGCGAGAAGAATTGAACAAGACCGCATTGCGCCGCATGGTGGTGTTTGATCCATTGAAAATCATTCTCACCAATTATACCGGAGAAACAGAAACCCTGGTGAGTGAAAACAATCCTGAAGACCCCGCAGCTGGTAGCAGGGAATTGCCCTTTGGCAAAACCCTCTTCATAGAAAGAGAAGACTTCATGGAAATTCCCCCCAAGAAATTCTTTCGTTTGGCCCCCGGACAAATGGTGCGGTTGAAAAGTGCTTATATCATTCGTTGTGAAGAAGTGATCAAAGATGCTGCGGGAAACATTGAAGCATTGCATTGTACCTATATCCCTGAGAGCAAATCAGGTTCTGACAGTTCTGGCATCAACGTAAAAGGCACCCTGCATTGGGTAGAAGCCAGCCAAGCCCTTCCTGTTCAGTTGAACCTATATGATCGTTTGTTTCAAGTAGAAGACGTGGCCCATGCCGAAGGCGATTTCAAGGACCACATCAACCCCCATTCCTTGCAAATCATCGGCCAAGCATTGGCCGAGCCTGCAGTGGCCAATGACCCTGCAGACAAGGCATTTCAATTTTTGCGCAAAGGGTATTTTGTCCGCGACAATCCAGCACCAGGTGCTGCATTGAGTTTTAACCGTACCGTAGGCTTAAAAGATACCTGGGCCAAAGA
>RDYY01000089.1 GCA_004293505.1 Sphingobacteriia bacterium
GGATCCTTGCCCAATTTCACTTTAATGGTGTTTACCCCACGGTTGTTCACAAAATCGATGGCTTGTTCTGCCATGGCAGCAGGGGTTCCAATGCCGATGGTTAAATCCGATTCAATGGCTTTGGTCTTCCCCCCCAAATAAGCGTACAGTGGTTGGTTGGCGGCTTTGGCGGCCAAATCATGTAAAGCCAAATCAAAAGCACTTTTGGCCGTGTAATTCCGGGCTATGCATAAATCCAACTCAGCCAAACGCGCACCAAGGTCCAAGGGATCTTTGCCTTTCCAAATGGCTGAAAATTCTTTGCCCACTTCAAAACAAGTAGCTTGGGTTTCCCCTACAATCATGGGGAAAGCAGAGCTCTCCCCCCAACCCACCAAACCATCATTGGTGTGCACGCAGACCAATAGGTTTTGGGCAAAATGCATGGTGCCGGTGGCAATGGTAAAGGGCACCATGGGAATGGCATACTTAAACAGTTCTATCTGGGTGATTTGCATGCGCAAATGTGCAGATTAATTACCAGAAGACCATTTGGCACTGGCTTTTTTCCAAAAAGCAAAAAAAGAAGGATAATAGCCTTTTACATGGGGGAAAATCCAATCCCTGGGCTCTTCTTGGCCTTGGAACCCTTGGTGGATGGGGTGCTCTTTGAAAAAAATCTTTGTCCCCGCACAGTGTTTTTGTAAATCAGCAAAATTACCGGTAAAGACTTGTATGCCTGGTAGGTTGTTTTGGGCCAAATCCAATACAAAACCCAAAACTTTTTCTGAGATGGGATGGGCTTGAAAATGATCAGGTGACAACAATAGAATCCTGTTGGCTTTTTCGCCCGCATGCCACAAAGGATCAAGGGTATAATGGGAGTAAACCAATGTGGGTAAATCTTTGTCAATATGGGGTAAGGACTGAGGTGGTAAAGTGGTTGTCAGCAAAGGGTTTTCAGTGTCCAATAAAATGCTGGGCACATCATTTAAGGGGAACCCTTCGTAAGGCCGATCCAAAAAACTTCCTTTGTCTTTTGTCCCAAAATAATGGTTGATGTTGTCTTGGTTGGCCCAATATTTTTTAGCAGAAAAACTGCCTGCCACCCACTGCCAACTGAGGGCATTGCTGGCCAAATCGCCATCCAGCAAATGGTAATACATCCAATCTGCTGGTTTTCGCCAATGGGCTTGCCCCACATTGGTGGCCAACATGGCCAAATACATCCGGATGTGGTTGTGGACATAACCCGATGTTGCTAAATCTGCTATGCCTCTGTCCAGGGCAGAAATACCGGTTTCTCCCTTCAACAGGGCCTTGGGTATTGCATGGTGAAGAACAGGTTGTTGTGCTTGTTTCAAGTCTTGAAAAATGGCATTCCCTTTTGCCTGCCAAACCCTTTGGTAATATTCTCGCCACGCCAATTCTTGGATCAGTTTCTCGGCTGTTTTGAACCCATGTTGCTTCAGCAATACATCCACCACTTGTCGACCACTGATCAAGCCCCTCGAAAAATAAGGAGAGAGTTGGGTTACTGCCCCATCCCCAAAATTGCGGGTTTGTGCATAAGCACGAGGATTGATGGCATCAAACATTTTTAATACGGTAACATGGTCAGTGGTAAAAAGCATCAGGATAAGTTTTGTAGAAAATTTTCGGCTGTTTGCAGGTGGGTATTTTGTTGTTCAGCAGACATCTTGTCCCAGGTCTTGAGCAGCATCCCCAAGCGAGGGTTTTGTCCAAAAAAAGCGCGGTGCTTTTGCAAGAATCGCCAAAACAGCCCATCCCAAGTTTTCTCCCAAGCGCCTTTGGGATAGGGCCCCATTTTTTGGATGTAATTGCTGCTGCTGATATAGGGTTTGGTGGCCATCTTTCCCCCATCGGCAAACTGGGACATGCCATACACATTGGGCACCATGACCCAGTCGTAAGCGTCTATGTAAAAGCTCATGAACCATTCATATACTTCAGTGGGGTGGATCTCGCACAACAACATGAAATTGCCCAATACCATGAGGCGCTCAATGTGGTGGTTATAGCCTGATACCAAGAGGCGTTGGATGACTTCGTCCACAGGGACTATGCCTGTGGTTCCTGTCCAAAAACGGGAAGGCATTTTTCTATTGGCCCCAAAAAAATTGCTCTTGCGTTGGGCTGTTCCAATGTTGTCGTAGAGGGCTTTGATGAAGTCACGCCACCCAATGATTTGGCGCAAGAAACCTTCCAAAGAATTCAAGGGAATGTTGCGCGCTGCTGCAGCTGAGAGGGCTTCTGCTACCACTTCATCGGCCCGCAACAAACCAGTGTTCAACAAGGGCGATAAAAGCGAATGGTGGAGCAGAGAAGCACCTGGCACCAAAGCATCTTCATAAGTGCCAAAATCGGCAAAGCGTTGGGCCAAAAATGCTTTCAGCCACGTATGGGCTTCGGAGTGGTCTACGGGGTAAAAAGCATCTGGGGGTTGTTCTTTGGGAAAGGGGTTGCCGCATTGTCCGGGATTTTGGGGAAAAGCTTTGGCAATACTGGCTTGGGCGGCAGCCACAAAAGGATTGGCACGGGGCAGTTGAAAGCTGGGCGGCGCTTGGTTTCGCGGATATTTTTTTCGGTTGTCTGCGTCAAAACTCCACTGATCGCCAAGGGGTTGGTTGTCTGCTGTAACAAGAATTTTTTTGGCCAGCCTTTGCTCTTTGTAAAATTGGGTTTGGGCGTATTTTTTGAGGTGGCTGGACCGGTCTACATAATTTGTTTGAATGCCAAAGCCAGGGTCGGGATAAAAGACCAGTTTGATGGCATGTTCTTGGGCTGCTTGCAGTGTGCAACGTGCTGTATCCCAATTTTGCCAATTCTTTTACCAGAATTTGGATTTGATCAGAGGGGGTGCCCGAAAAAACATAATGGGTTTTCATGCCCCGCTGGGCCAGCAAAGATTCAAATGCTTGCAAAGATGCCCGGTGAAAAACCAATTTTTGTTGGTGAAAGGGGTATTGCCGAAAGAACAAAAATTCCTCGATCAAAAAGACAGGCCGTTGGGTATCCAGGGCAGGGTGGGGATCAAATAATTGGTGGGGAAAAACCAAGCTGCATTCCATGGACATCACAACAAAATCCCTTGGGCTTTGTTGTTGCTGAAAAGAAATCATGGAGTCTGTAAAAGGGAAAACCGTTTTATTGGTAGGGGCTACTGGCTCCATTGGTCACCAAACTGCTTTGCTCTTGGCCAAGAGTGGTGCCCAACTGTATTTGACAGGAAGAAATCCCGAAAAATTAAACCGGGTGGCCCAAGAGGCCCAAGTGCCCTACGACAGGGTTTTTGCCATGGACATTGCCCAGGCCGATTCGGTCAAAGCTACCATGGACAAGATTTTGGCTTTGAGCCCCGTCATAGACATCCTCATCAACGCTACTGGTATAGGCATCATCAAGACCATGGACAGCCTTACTGCGACTGAGTTTGAGCAGACCCTGCAAGTAAATTTGACTGGATCATTCTATGTCTTGCAAGCCATCCTGCCTGCCATGAAAGCATTAAAGAAGGGTTTGATCATCCACGTTCCCGGGGTCTTGGGCAAAGTGCCCATGGCGGGTGCGGCAGCTTACTCTGCCAGCAAATATGGCTTGCGGGGCATGTTACAAAGCATCAGGGAAGAATTGAAGCGAACCGATATTCGCATCACCCAATTGTTCTTGGGCGGCGTTGATTCTGCGTTTTGGGACAACATAGATTTGCGGGTGCAGCGTGACAAGATGATCCTGGCCGATGAAGCCGCCAAAGCCATTTGGTTCCTTTGCCAACAG
>RDYY01000039.1 GCA_004293505.1 Sphingobacteriia bacterium
GAAACCTATTCCAGCTTTGCCATTGAAAAAGACATTGAAGTGATCCACAATTTTGTGGACATATCCCGCTTCAACAAAAAACCCTTGGGGCCTTTTAGAAAAGTAATTGCCCCCAACGAAGAAAAAATCTTGGTGCACGCGTCTAATTTCAGAAAAGTGAAACGCGTGGGTGATGTGATTGAAGTGTTTGCCGCTGTCCGCAAAAAAATTCCCGCCAAATTGTTGATGGTAGGCGATGGACCAGAACGACCAGGGGCAGAAGAATTGGCCCGTGAATTGGGCATTGATGAGGACGTGCGTTTTTTGGGCAAACAAGAACAGATTGAAGACATTTTGGCCGTGAGCGATGTTTTCCTCCTTCCCTCAGAATACGAAAGTTTTGGTTTGGCTGCACTAGAAGCCATGGCCGCCCGAACCGTTGTCATTAGTACAGATGCAGGCGGCTTGAATGAAATCAACATCAATGAGCAAACAGGTTATTTGGCCCCAGTAGGTGACGTGGCCACCATGAGCCGCTATGCCATTGGCATTTTGTCCAACAACGAACAGTTGGAAGCCATGAAAGACGCAGCTTATGCGCAGGCATTGGAATTCGACATCAAGAAAATCATTCCAGTTTACGAAAAATTATACGGGCGTTTTTGCCGCATGGAAACCAACTAGGTTTCTGTTGCCACACAGCGCAGCACAATCTTGACCATTTGTTTCAATTCTTCTGCTGTACTGCTGAGCGGTGGGGCCAAGCGCAAACGATCGGGGGCAAACAAAAACCAATCCGTGATCAAGCCTTCTTGAACACAGCGGTGAATGACTTTTTGGGCCAATGCTGCCGAGGCAAATTGCACAGACAGCCATAGCCCGTGTTGGTGAACCGATACAAAAGCTGGGTGCTGCAAAGCATTGGCCATCCATCGGCCCTTGGCTTCTGCCTTGGCTACCCAATCGCTGGCCAACAAAACCTCCAAAGCTGCTTTGCCTGCTGCACATGAAACGGGATGTCCACCAAAAGTGGTGATGTGGCCCAGCACCGGTCCGTGGGTCAAGGTTTGCATCAGTTCTCTTGGGGCCACAAAAGCGCCCAGGGGCATGCCCCCGCCCAAGGCTTTTCCCAACAACAAAATATCGGGAACCATGTCCATTTGTTCAAATGCCCACAGGGTTCCAGTGCGGCCAAAACCAGCTTGGATTTCATCCAGTATCAACAAAGCCCCCATGGCGCGGCAACGATGGGCCACTTGGGCCAACCAACCTGGGGGCGGTTTTACCACACCCGATTCTGCTTGTACAGTTTCCAACAAGACCGCAGCGGTGTGCGGCCCAATGGCTTCAATAAATGCTGAAGAGCCATAGGGCAAATGCGCAATGCCGGGCAGGAGGGGGCGAAAAGCTTGGCGCCAATATTCATCGCCCATCAGGCTCAAAGCCCCTTGGGTACTGCCATGGTAAGCGTTTTGGGCCGCCACAAACTGGGTTTTGCCCGTGACCCTTTTGGCCAATTTCATGGCCCCTTCCGTGGCTTCGGCCCCACTGTTGGTAAAATACACACAGTTTAAACTGGGTGGCAAGTGTTGGGTCAGCAACTGCGCATAAGCTACTTGCGGTTGCTCAATGAATTCGCCATACACAATCAAGTGCATGTAATCGGCTGCTTGGTCTTGCACGGCTTTGACCACGGCAGGATGAGAATGTCCAATGTTGCAAACACTAAAGCCCGAAATGGCGTCCAGGTAAGCTTTACCTGATTTGTCCCAACATTGCACGCCTTTGGCCTTTACCATTTCCAAGCCCATGGGACTGGGTGAGGTTTGGGCCACATGGTCTAAAAAAACTTGTCGCAAGTGCATGGGCAAAACTACCAAACAAAAACATCATTACCTTTAAAGGAAAACCAGCACATGGCCGTTGTACTACCCGTCTTGGGCAAATCACCACAATGGGGCGAGAATTGTTTCTTGGCCCCCAATGCTACTTTGGTGGGCGACGTAGTGGCTGGAAGGGATTGTAGTTTTTGGTTCAATGCCGTGGTACGGGGCGATGTACATTTTATTCGCCTAGGAGACCAAGTCAATGTGCAGGATGGGGCTGTGATCCATTGTACTTACCAAAAACATCCTACTACCATTGGCAACCGGGTTTCCATTGGACACAATGCTTTGGTGCATGGGTGTACCATTGAGGACGATGTGTTGATTGGCATGGGCGCGATTGTCATGGACCGATGTGTGGTCAAATCAGGTTCTATTGTGGCTGCCGGTGCTGTTTTGTTAGAGGGTACGGTGGTGGAATCGGGTTCTATTTATGCTGGGGTGCCCGCCAAAAAAGTGAAAGATGTTTCGCCCGAATTGATGGCGGGAGAAATTCAACGAATAGCCAATAATTATATCCACTACGCCTCCTGGTTCAAGCCAGATGATAGCACTACATAACATGAAACCTAGCTTTCGGCTGAAACCTTTTTTCTCCTGGCGGGCCTGGGGCTTTTTGCTCTGCCTGGGCTTGGGTTTGGGGGGTTGTAAATTATTGGGCTTGGGCAAGGGAAAAAACCAGGACGGATGCCCCATCAACAACCAAAACCTGGGTGCTGAAAAAGTCATTGCCAATGGCTTTGCCGTTCCGCCAGCGGAAAAGAAAAAAAGAGAAAAAAAACGCAGAAAAGATCAATAAGAAGGGGTGGACAAGCTGTCCAAAATATTCAGGTAACTCACAAAGCGATCGTCTGCAATTTCCGTTCCCACTGCTTTCTTAATGGCACAACCGTTGAATTGACAACCGGCCATGCGGGCACGCATTTCAGGAAAATAGTGGGCCAATTCAGCTTTTTCCATGTCCACAATACCCAATTCGCGAATGCCCGGCGTATCAATGATGTGGCTGGTTTCATCCAACTCAAACATCTCGGCAAACGTAGTGGTGTGCATGCCCTTGCCGCTCCAATCGCTCACTTCTGCGGTGCGCAGCGACAGGTGAGGATAAAGGTTGTTCAACAAAGTGGATTTACCTACCCCACTGTGGCCGCTGAGCAAAGTAGTCTTGCCTTGCAAACAAGCTTTGACTTCATCCAATCCCACTCCTGCTTCCATGCTGCACAACAAAACGGGATAGCCAATGGCCGTATAGGTTTCTTTCCAGGCTTCAAATACAGCCATTTCTTTTTCCCGGTACAAATCGGCCTTGTTGAACAATATCACGGCAGGCACGTGTTGGGCTTCACAAGAAACCAAAAAGCGATCAATGAATCCACTGGAGGTTTTGGGTTGGCGCAGGGTCACCATGAGCAAAGCTTGGTCCAAATTGGAAGCAATGATGTGGTGCAGTCTTTTTTGGTGGGGCGATACCCGGGCCACATAGTTGTGGCGGTCTTCAATGCTTTCAATGACAGCCGATTGTTCGGCCACCGCTTCCACTGAAATGTCTACCCAATCTCCCACCGCAATGGGATTGGTAGACAGCAAGCCCTCTTGTTTAAAACTGCCCCTGGCCCTGGCAGCATAGAACTGGCCATCGGTTGCTTTGACCTGGTACCAGCTGCCTGTTGATTTGTATACCCTTGCTTTCAAGTACCCGAAGATAACAAGGGCCCTATAATTTTTGCGAAATATTAACCCTTGTGGCGCCCTGGGGTCGCGTCTTGCCCCACTGCAAGCGCAGAAATCGAGTACATTTGCACATGGCCAAATTTGCACACGACAACTTTTGACAACAGCCAGTTGTCCAAAAAAGAACAGGTGGCCGATATGTTCAACCACATTGCGGGACGATACGATTTCCTGAACCGCCTGCTCAGCGCTGGTATTGATGTTTCTTGGCGGCGAAAAGCCATTGCAGAAATCGCTTCCTTGAAGCCCCAAAGGATTTTGGACGTGGCCACCGGAACGGCCGACGTGGCTTTGTTG
>RDYY01000040.1 GCA_004293505.1 Sphingobacteriia bacterium
CGCTGCCATGTGCTGTTTCTTGTGTTTCCTCTTTGCCTGCTCAACGGCAGTGGAGGCACAAAAGGGCATTTCTTACAACATCAGGCCCTTTAAAAAAGACGGGATTTTCAGAAACGATGACCGGGTGGGCTTTGACGTGCAATTGGGCAATCAAACACGTGAAAAAATCCGGGGTACCCTGAAAGCCTTGGTGCGCAATTACAAAGGAGAACAGGTTTTTAATTCTGAAACAGGGTTTACCATGGATGCCCGCAGGGGATTTGCCATGGACCTAAAATTGGAAAACGCCTTGACGGTACCAGGGTTTTATAACCTACAAGTCATGGTAGCGGCCAATAATTACATTGACACTTTATATTTTGGTTATGCAGTAGACCCAGAAAAAATATATTCCAATGTAACCCGCCCGGCCGACTTTGACCAGTTTTGGGAAGAGGCCAAAAAAGAACTCATCAACATTGACCCCAAGTTCAGGGTTACCCGGCGCGGCGACCAAAGTACCCGTGACGTAGATGTTTTTTTGGTAGAGTTCCAGTCTTTGGATTTGCAAACCATTCGGGGTTGGTTGAGTGTGCCCAAACGAAAAGGAAAATTTGGGGTGCTGTATGAATTACCGGGTTATCTCCAAGACATGCGACCAGATTCCTTGCGCAATGACATGGCCGTTTTTCGCCTGAATGTTCGCGGTCATGGTAACAGCAAAGACAATACCAACGCAGACTACAATACGTACCAAACCATCAACCTCAACGACCGCCAACGCTATATTTACCGGGGTGTTTTCATGGATGCGCTACGTGGCTTAGAATTCATTTACCGCAACGACTACCTCAAACTAGATACCCGTAAGGTAATTGTGAAAGGAGAAGGACAAGGAGCCATGTTGGCTACGGTAGTGGCCGCATTGGACCCCCGCCCTTTGGGCTGCATTTTGGAAAGACCCGTTTATGTGGACATGCGCACGCTGTTTTTCATGGCTTCCTCCCAAGCTGAAGCCCCCTGGCCTGTTCCCAATTTCAACAGCTACGTGAACAATCCGCGCAACCGCCTCAACAAAGAGGGTCTGTTTCGCAACTGGGATTATTATGACCCGGTGAATTTTGCGGGCAATATCCGCTGCAAAGTGTTGTTTGGGCACAACATGAAAAATACCATGTCTCCGCCCCAGGCAGCCATTTCATTGTACAACCAAATCCGCATTGACAACCGGGAATTGTTCATGAGCCCCGATGCCAATGGCATGAATTACGTTTATTATTCTTACGAAAATTTCTGGATCCGAAAACTCTTTTAAAACCTACCCATGAAAAAATATTTGTTCTTGCTCCTGTCCACTCTTTTCTTGCAACAGCAAGCCCAGGCGGGATTTCCCATTGGCAAGGGGAAATATTTATTGGTGCCTTCCTACAATTTATACCAAGCCAAAGGGTATTGGGACAGGGACAGAAAATTTACCCCTTACAACAATGGGGGCAGGTTTACTTCTCACTATTTTGGGATTTATGGGGGGCTGGGCATAGGGGAAAAATTGGATTTTGTGGCCAATGTATCTTATGTATTGCAGCGGTCTGTTGAAAATAATTTTTCCAGTCAAAATGCCAGTCTGGGAGATGCCAGTTTTGGGTTGCAATACCTCTTGAACAGTTTTGATTATTACCGCTTCTTGACTGTTTCGGGCTCATTGATTGTGCCTTTGTACAGCAATGACCCCGCCAAACTGCCTTATACAGGATTTCAACAAACAGGTGCTGAAGTGAAATTGGGTTATTCGGGTACCAACCGTGAAAGATTGGCCAACACCTATTATGACATCACTGGTGGGGTTAGACAGTTTTTCTCGGCAGAAGGCCCCACACAATTTTTTGCCGATGTATTGTTTGGTGTACCGCTGGATGAAGACAACAAACTGACTTTTTCTTTCAATACAGTTAAGTCCTCCAGTGCTTCAGATGCTTTCAACCCCAACAACTTGGGCTTGAACCGTCAGTTCTCTTATTTCCGCTTGCAGGCCGGATATGGACGAGCCATCAACAGTGAAGTACAACTGTTTTTGAACATTTTTCAAGATATTGCTGGAACCAATACTGGTAAAGGAAGCGGCGGTTCACTTTCACTGGTGGCCAAGATCAGCCGATAAACAAAACTGCATGAAAGCAAAAGCATATTTTCCTGCCTTGACAGGCGTCAGGGGCTTTGCCGCTATATTGATTTTCTTAGACCATTTTAACCAGACCAGCTTTCATCCGCTGTTGTTTCGCATTTTCAATGAATTTCATTTTCCCCTCTCCATGTTTTTTGTGTTGAGCGGTTTTTTGATTTGTCTTCGGTATTATGATACCGTGGAATTAAAAGGCTTCTGGGTGAGGCGTTACATCAAAAATAGGATTGCCCGGGTATATCCCATTTACTTAATCCTCACCATTTTCACTTTTGCTACAGCATGGGTCATCAACGACAAAGCCATTTACAACGGCATACCGCATGAATTCTCGGTTTTCCTCATGAACATCAGTTTTTTACGGGGCTTTTTTGATGACATTAAATTTACGGGTATCGGACAAGGCTGGTCTTTGACGGTAGAAGAATGCTTTTATTTTACAGCACCACTTTTTTTCTTGGCTTTACACAAAAGCAAAAAAGCCTTTGTATGGATTCCACTGGCTTTTTTAGCAGTGGGTTCTGGCCTTGTCTTGGCCTTTGGCAAGACAGATTTTTTTGGTTTTTTCCGGGACTTTAAGTTCATGTTTATCTACACG
>RDYY01000041.1 GCA_004293505.1 Sphingobacteriia bacterium
ACGTACCAACCCCTGTTGCTGCCCGTGGGAATGCCATAGGCTGTGGGGGCATTGTCTGCACGGAAAACAGAATCAGCAGGAATGGTCTTGAGGTCGTTCAACAAACCAATCCACACAAAAGCCCCGCCGGAAGCTGGTCCACTGTTGCCGCCGTTGGTGATGATGGTGGTGCCCCGAAAACCAATGTCCCATTTGTTGGTGGCGCTGTCGGTGGCGGGAACAAGGGTGTTGTTTTCTAAACTGTAAAAAGTGTAACGGCCCCGGCCAAAAGGAATACCACCTGTGGGCGGCGCACCGGGGGTAAGGCCAATGATGGTATCGGCTGCCAAATTGCTGACGGTAAAAGTTTTTACCGTAGCTGCGGGATCAACAGGGGTTTCTTTGGTACAAGCTACCAAGAAAAACAAGCCGGTTAGGCCTAAAAGGATGGAGGATTTTTTCATCTGTTTGTTTTTTGCGTATTGTTTGTTTGTAGAGCGTATTTCAATTGGAGGTAAAATGTTCTGCCGGGTAAATTGGGCAGGTTGAGGGGGTCGATGTGGTTGCCGAAATTGTCGGTACCGATTTGGGTAGTGAAAGCCTTCCCCCAGGTCTTGCCCATGGCCGCGTTGATTTGTACAAAACCAGCGGCCGCCACATCTTGGCGGTTCATCATGCCATTGCCATCGCTGTCGGTATTGTACCAAGCACTGCGGTACAACAAACGCAGATTGGCAAAAAAGCCCTTGTGTTCGTATTGCAAACGGGCATTGGCCATGTGTTTGCTGCGGTTGGGCAAACCCCTGTAATCGGCCCTTTCCATTTTTTTGCTGAAACCATTTTGGTCCCGGGTAAATACTTTGCCCGCTTCAATTTGGGCCAATTCGTCGCGGTCACCTGATTCTAAAAATTGATAACCGCCCGCCAGCGTCCATCGTGTAGTTGGCTGCCAATCCCATTCCAGTTCCAGGCCACGGGTAAAAGCACTGCGCACGTTTAAATAAGAAAAAATTTGTGCGCCACCGGTGCGAAATGCCACCAAGCGGGTATCAATTAAATTCTCTATGTTGTTTTGGAAGAGGTTCCATTTAAAACCCAAGTTGGACAGGGCTTGGTATTGGCCACCCACATTAAAGCCAGTGGAGATTTCTGGTTGCAAATTGGCCAACCCATAAAAGTCTTTTTCCAAGCTGCTGATCTGTCCCAATTTGTCCAATTGCTGGATGAGTACTGACGCTTCTGCTGCCCCAAAAACACTGTATCCACCAGCAGCTACATTGGTAAAATTTAAATAGAGTTGGCGAAAGTCAGGTGCTTTAAAACCCCTGCCCATGCTGGCTTTGAGGGAAAGCTTGGGATTGATTTCGTAGCGCAAAGCCAATTTGGGAGAAAAGGCCGCCGCATATAAATTGTTGTGGTCGTAACGGGCCCCACCAATGACCACCCATTTTTTCAGCGGCCTCCATTCGCCTTGCAAAAAAGCATATTGGATGTTGTTGCGCTTGGTGTTGTTGCGGTTGTCGTAACGGGTACTGTTGGCCGTCTCAGCAATTTGTCCCAGGCCCAGGTTCCATTCCCATTTGTCGTTCACGCGCCAATCGGTTTGGTTTTCCCATCGGCCAAATTGTTGCTGGAAAAAATCAGTATAAGGCAGGCCCGAACCCGTCACCAAATCTTGGTTGGATTGAAAACGCGTGCCATAGAGCCGCGTGGTGTTGCGCCAATTTTGATTGATTTGCCAA
Organism: Sphingobacteriia bacterium; assembly: GCA_004293505.1. Classification (GTDB taxonomy): domain Bacteria; phylum Bacteroidota; class Bacteroidia; order Chitinophagales; family Chitinophagaceae; genus Sediminibacterium. The sequence goes on from RDYY01000041.1 coordinate 1,722, forward strand.
GGCAATTGCAGTTGGGCATTCCAATCTTTGTTGCGCTCCAATCCCACCGATTGGGTGACCACACCATTGTTGGTGACCGAGATCAGGTTGCGGATGGACTCATCGTTGTAACGCAGGCTGGCACTGAGTTTTAGCCGATGGTTGAAGCGGTAACCCAACTGTTGTTGCACAGTGAATCGCTCTACCGGCGCCACCGAACGCTCAACGCTGTTGGGGCGAATGCTGAACCCATCGGTGCGGTAAAAATTGCCAAAAGCTTGGTACTGCCAGGCTTTTCCGCGCAAGCGTCCTCCCAGTTGGGCGTCCAAAGTATTGTAGGTACCATAGCGCAAACCCGCATCCAGCGCACGGCCTGGCATTTGGTCGGTGATGATGTTGATGACCCCCGCCATGGCTTCACTGCCGTACAAACTAGAAGAGGGCCCTTTGACAATTTCAATTTGTTTGATGTTGCCCACCGTGATGCGGTTGAGGTCCAAGACCCCAGCCGTGCGGCCAATCAAGGGCTCGCCGTCGATCAAGACCAAGGTATAATCTGGCCCCAGTCCTTGCATTTGCACACCCGTTCCAAAACCATTGGTCAGGAACAAACCTGTTTGTTCGGCCAAGATATCGTTGAGGCGCAAAGAGCCTGCTTGTTGGATTCTTTTTTGGGGGATGACGGTAACAGGGACGGCCAGGTTGCCCAATTTTCTTTCGGTGCGGGTGGCAGTGACCACCGTGGTTTCGGATTGGCCAGAGAGGGTATCGGTTCTTGGATTTTGTGCTTGGGCCAAGGTGCAAAAAGACAGGCCAATCAACCCCGCCCAACCCCATTTTTTCTGTCTGCTTTCTGTTAAGCCCACTCTTCTCTTCATCGGGTGCAAAATTGCTACCCTGGTGCAGGAGAATTGTCATGGTTTGGTCTAAAAATCAGGAACTAGCATGATTTGACAAAATCATGACAATCAGGGGATGGCCAAATATTTGTGCACTTGCAAACTCAAGCGCCATTGGGGATGGGCTTGGATATAAT
>RDYY01000042.1 GCA_004293505.1 Sphingobacteriia bacterium
GGATTCAAAAAAGAATTGGAATTGGTAGGGGTAGGTTTCAAAGCCGCCAACACCGGTAACATGCTGGACTTGGCCTTGGGTTATTCGCACAACATCATTTTTGAAGTGCCCAAAGAATTGTCTGTTACCACCACCACCGAAAAAGGACAGAACCCCAAAATCTTCTTGGAAGGCATCGACAAGCAATTGATTGGTCAAGTGGCCGCCAAACTCCGCAGCTTGCGCAAACCTGAACCATACAAAGGAAAAGGTGTGAAGTACGCTGGTGAAATCCTGAGAAGAAAAGCAGGTAAAGCAGCTGGTAAATAATAATCATCCATCCGGTCCCCGGCCGAATCGGGGACTTCAAATAAACGATCATGAGTAAGTTAATTCAACGGCAAAAAATTCGCTACCGCATCCGCAAAAAAGTGGAAGGTACTGCTACCAAACCCCGTCTGAGTGTATTCAGGAGCAATGCAGAAATCTATGCACAACTCATCGACGATGAGAACGCTGTCACCTTGGCTGCTGCTTCTTCTCGCGACAAAGACATTGCCGCTCAAAAAGTAACCAAAATTGAAAAAGCCAAGTTGGTGGGGGCTGCCATTGCCCGCAAAGCCACTGAACTGGGTCTGAGCACTTGCGTGTTTGACCGTGGCGGAAACCTCTACCACGGCCGCGTAAAGTCTGTTGCCGATGGTGCCCGTGAAGGAGGTCTTCAATTTTAATTCAAAACACAACAATCGCTAGATCATGTCTAAAGTAAGCGTCAATAAAGTTAAAGCCGGTGGTGACATCGAATTGAAAGACAAAGTGGTTGCCATCAACCGTGTGGTGAAAACCACCAAGGGTGGTCGTACCTTCAGCTTCTCTGCCCTGGTGGTAGTGGGCAACGAGAACGGTGTCGTAGGACAAGGTCTCGGCAAAGCCAAAGAAGTACAAGAAGCCATAGCCAAAGGAATTGAAGATGCCAAGAAGAACCTGGTAAAAGTGCCTGTGATGCACGGTACCATTCCCCACGAACAATGGGCCAAAGAAGGTGCTGCCAAAGTGTTGATCAAGCCAGCTGCACACGGTGCGGGTGTTATTGCCGGAGGCAGCATGCGTTCTGTATTGGAAAGCGCTGGTATCACTGACGTGTTGGCCAAGAACCTGGGTTCTGCCAATCCCCACAATGTGGTAAAAGCCACCATCAAAGCCTTGAGCTTGTTGCGTGAGCCCGTAGCAGTGGCCAAAAACCGCAACCTGAAACTCAGCAAGGTTTTCAACGGATAATTCCTGCCGGGTAAAACCGGGATTGTCAAACTAAAAACGAACCCCGCTTCGGCTGGGAACAAGGGTATGAAAAAGATAAAAATCACACAAATCAAAAGCGGCATTGACCGTTCAGAGCGCCAGAAACAAACCCTGATTGCCCTGGGCCTCAAAAAATTGCACGCTTCCAAAGAAGTAGAAGCTACTCCCCAAATCCTGGGCATGGTGAACAAAGTGAGCCACCTGGTGAAAGTAGAAGAGATCGCTTAATTTATTAACCACACGCGAGGGGTGATACCCCGTTAGTACAACATCAACAACATGAAACTGCACAACTTAAAGCCTGCAGAAGGTTCCGTTCAAAGAGAAAAAAGATTGGGTCGTGGTGAAGCTTCCGGTAAAGGGGGCACGTCCACAAAAGGTAACAAGGGTGGACAAAGCCGCGCCGGTTACAAAAGCAAAATGGCCCACGAAGGGGGTCAAATGCCTATTCAACGTCGCATTCCCAAGCGTGGATTCAAAAACAACAACCGGGTGGAATATGTGGTCTTCAACTTGGGCCAATTGGACATGCTGGTAGAGAAATATGGTTTCACCGAAATTTCTTTGGAGAACCTCTACATCAATGGCTTGATCAGCCGTACCGATCGCGTAAAAATCTTGGCCAACGGCGAACTCAAAGCCAAATTGAGCTTCAAAGTAAACGCCATGAGCGACAAAGCCAAAGCTGCTATTGAAGCTGCTGGTGGTGCGGTTGAGATTGTAAAGTAATTCCCCTAACTTGCCGGACGCACAACAGTGCGTCCTTTTTGGTTTTGTTGAGTGCCTATAATTAACCCAAGTGAAAAAACTAGTACAGACGCTTAAGAATATCTGGGCCATTGATGAACTGCGGAACAAAATCGTGGTCACCCTGGCCCTTGTGTTGACCTACCGGCTCGGCACCCAGATTGTTTTACCCGGTATTGATCCCACCAAAATTGAAGCAGCCCAGTCTGCTGCCAAAAGCAATGGCCTGTTGAATATCTTCGACATGTTTGCGGGTGGTGCCTTCTCCCAAGCCTCTATCTTGGCCTTGGGTATCATGCCTTATATTTCTGCTTCCATCTTCATGCAATTGATGACCATCTTGGTCCCCCAATTGCAAAAAATCCAAAAGGAAGGCGACAGTGGCCGCAAAAAAATCAACCAATGGACCCGCTACCTGACCGTGGTGGTGACTGCTTTTCAAGCAGGTGCATACGTGGCTTACTTGAACAGTCCTGGTTATGCGGAAGCCATTTTACCAGCCTACAAAGCTTATTTCTGGTTTTCTACTGTTGTGACCTTGACCGCAGGTACGTTATTTGTGATGTGGTTGGGTGAGCGCATCCAAGACAAAGGCTTGGGCAATGGTACTTCCATCATCATCATGGTGGGTATCTTGGCCCGTCTGCCCCAATCCATCATCCAAGAATTTGGTGCCAAGGGCGTCAGTGGTGGTGGTGGTCTGTTGATCTT
>RDYY01000043.1 GCA_004293505.1 Sphingobacteriia bacterium
CCAAGCGCACATGGTGGTAATATTTGTTGCGTTCAAAGCGGCCAGAACAAACCCGCATGAAGGCAATCCGGTCCCTGTGCTTGGGGTCCAAATTGGCGTGAATCTTAAAGACAAATCCGCTGAATTTTTCCTCTCCCACTTCCACTTTTCGGGCCGATGTTTCCCGAGACCTGGGCACGGGCGCAATGCGAATAAAAGTATCCAGCATTTCTTTGACCCCAAAATTATTGACAGCTGACCCAAAAAAGACGGGCGCCACGGCGCCGTTCAAATAGGCTTGGCCGTCCAATGAACCATACACGCCATCAATCAACTCTACATCTTCGCGCAATTGGTCGGCATCCCGCTTGCCCACTTTTTCGTCCAAGACCCCACTGGCCAAGTCATGGATGGCCAAACTGTCCTCGTCATCGGCCTTGGTACTGGCCGTGAACAGGCGCAGGCTTTGATTGTCCAAATTGTACACCCCCTTGAAATCCTTTCCACTGTTGATGGGCCAAGTCATGGGATGCAAGGATAGCTTGAGCTCTTTTTCTATCTCTTCCAATAAATCAAATCGGTTCTTTCCGTCCCGGTCCATCTTGTTGATGAAAACAATCACCGGTGTATCGCGCATGCGGCAAACTTCCATCAGGCGACGGGTCTGGGCTTCTACCCCATTGACACTGTCAATGACCAAGATAACCGAATCCACGGCGGTTAAAGTGCGGTAAGTATCCTCTGCAAAGTCTTTGTGACCCGGGGTATCCAACAAGTTGATGAGGATGCCCTGGTATTCAAATGTCATGACCGATGTGGCCACAGAAATACCCCTTTGGCGCTCAATTTCCATGAAATCCGAAGTAGCGTGCTTCTTGATCTTGTTGCTTTTGACCGCACCCGCCACTTGGATGGCGCCGCCAAACAACAATAGCTTTTCCGTTAAAGTGGTTTTACCGGCATCGGGGTGAGAGATGATGGCAAAGGTTTTTCTGCGGTTGATTTCCTTCTCGTACTTCATAAATAAAAGCGCCTCCGGGCTTTGCCGGAGGCGCGAAGGTAATTGATCTGTGGTTAATTACTGAGGCTGCGGAAGTCTACAGGCACCAATTTGCTGACCCCAGGTTCTTGCATGGTCACGCCATAAATGACATCCACCGCTCCCATGGTCTGTTTGTTGTGGGTAACAATGATGAATTGGGAATTGTCGCTGAACTTCTTGATCATTTGGGTAAACTTGCCCACGTTGGCATCGTCCAAAGGCGCGTCTACCTCATCCAAAATACAAAAGGGGGCTGGTTTGATCAGGTAGATGGCAAAGAGCAAAGCAGTTGCCGTCAAGGTCTTTTCTCCCCCACTCAGTTGGGTAATGGAAGAAGGCCGCTTGCCCTTGGGCTTGGCCACAATGTCAATGCCCGTATCGGCCAAATTGGAAGGATCTACCAGAATCATGTCTGCTGTGTCCTCTTCGGTAAAGAGGGCTTTGAAGACTTTTTGGAAATTCTCCCTGACCTGGTTAAATGTATCCAAGAATTGCTGGTTGGCCGTAGCTTCTACTTCCAAAATGGTTTGGAGCAAACTCTCCTTGGCATTGACCAAGTCATTCTTTTGCTCGTCTATGAACTCGAAACGCTTTTTCATTTCGGTGAAAGCTTCAATGGCCGTAGGGTTTACTTCGCCCATGTTTTCCAAGCGCTTGCGCATGCGATCAGAAGCTGCTTGCAGTTCTTCCAAACTAGTATCACTGGTTCGTTCTTGGTCGATTATGGCGTCTAATTCAATTTTAAATTCAACACTCAGTCGCTCCTTCATGCCCGCCAATTGCAGTTTGAGCTCGTTCAATTTGTCTTTGATTTCATTGACCAATTGATCAATCAATTCCTTGCTTTTGACCTTGAGGCGCAAAGCGGATTCCTTCTCGGCCAGGGTATTGCGCAAGAGGTAATAAGCTTGGTCGGCAGCATTCAACTCGCCTTCTTCTGCTTCTTTGCGCCGAATCAATTCCACCAATTGGGCTTCAATCTGGGTCAGTTCTTCTCCACTGGCTACAATGTCTTTTTCTGCTGCCGCCAACTGTTCCGTATTGGCGCTAATTTGGGCATGCAGGTCGTTCAATTGGTTTTCTTTGAAAACCAATTCTTGCTTCAACGCCGCAATTTTACTCTGTTGGCGGGTCAGGGCCAGGTTGGTTTCGTTGAATTGACCGGAAGCAAAATGATAAGCCTGCTCGGCTGCTTGGTAGTCTTGCTCGGTATTGTACAACGCATCGGCCGTGTCTTTCAGCTGGGTATTCAGGTCCAGCAAGGTCTCCCGGGTTTCGGCGATGGCTTCTTGTTCTTCCAACAAGCGCTGTTGGATATCGGCCAATTTTTGCTCGCCTTGTTGCTGGGCCGCTTGCAAGTTTTCTAAGCGGTTACGGGTGGCAAAGACCTGGTTGGCCAATTGGTTGATGTCTTGTTCGGTCAGGCGAATTTCTTTCTCTTTTAACTGGTCATTAAAGGCAATGACCTCATTGTGCTTGAACTGGATATCGGCCTTGATCAGGTTGACCACTGACGCTTGGTCGGCAATTTCCTCGGCCAATTTTTCCATGTTCTTGGCACGGCCAATTTTCTTGCCCTCAAACAATCCCACAGATCCGCCAGAGAGGGTGAATTTTCCTTTGACGTATTTGCCTGATTTTTCCAACACCACCGCCCCATTGCTGTTTTCAATGGCTGCATCGTTTTCGGCGATGTAAACATTGCCCAACAA
>RDYY01000044.1 GCA_004293505.1 Sphingobacteriia bacterium
TTTTAACCAAAGCCTTGCCATGTACGAAACCATCGTCAATTATTTCAATACCATTCCATCGCTACACCGGGCATTGATTTTGGCCGGGGGCATCAGTTTTTTTTGGATCATTGAAGGCATCGTGCCCCTCTACCGGTTTGGTTACAACAAATGGAAACACGCGGGCATCAATTTGTTTTTTACGGCAACCACCATCCTCATCAATTTTGCCTTTGCCCTATTGATTGTGAAAGCCAGTGATTGGTCAGTAGCCAATGGCATAGGCATCTTGCAATGGATGACTGTTCCCAACTGGGTTTTCTTGGTTTTGGGGTTGCTGTTACTGGATTTGGTGGGGGCTTATTTCATCCACTTCATAGAACACAAAATCAAATGGATGTGGAAATTTCACATGGTTCACCACGCAGACACCCATGTGGATACCACCACTGCCAACCGGCACCACCCAGGAGAGAGTGTTTTCCGGGCAGTCTTTACCACCATTGGTGTAGTGCTTTGTGGCGCACCCATGTGGTTGGTCATGCTTTACCAAAGCCTCAGTGCCGTCCTGTCTCAATTCAACCATGCCAACATGCAATTGCCCGAAAGCTTGGACAAAGCCATCAGCTGGTTCATTGTTTCTCCCAATATGCACAAAGTGCACCACCATTATGTGCGGCCAGAGACCGACAGCAATTATGGCAATATTTTTTCCATTTGGGACCGGCTCTTTGGCACGTTTCATTATACCCCTGTTTCTCAATTGCGGTATGGCTTGGATGTGTTGGACGATAAAACCGATGAAAACCTTTCTTTTCAGTTGGGTATTCCTTTTGACAAGGGCATCAAAACAGATCGCTAATGGGCTTATTTGAATGGTGGTTGGAGCGAAAAAACCCAGGCCCCCAAGGGCAGGCCAAGCTGAACAGGGACAAAACCAATTTGGCACAGTGGCCCTTGGGGTGGCAGGTTTTGGTGGTAGTGCTTGGGCTTGCGGCTTGGACAGGGTTGATCTACCTTGTTCTTCCATGGGAGATCCTTTCAGCGCTTAAATTTTTGTTGGGCTTTGCCCTTTATTTGGTGCTGTCGTATTTTGTTCATCCCTCCCCTGCAACCCGCAACATGGGTTGGATGGGGGGCGTCATGGACAACCCTTTTCGCTTCAGCGACGATGTCAACCGTTTCTTGTTGTTTTTCCAAGCGTTTTTGTTCCCAGGCAAAATCATGCTCTGGACTTTTCGCATCCTTTGGTATTGGATCAAATAATTAACTGGATTGTACCTTTACAGCATGAAGACCATTGCCATGATTCCCGCCCGCTATGCGGCTACAAGGTTTCCAGCCAAATTAATGCAGCGCTTGGGAGAGAAAACCGTCATTCGCCACACTTATGACAATACATTGGCAACCGGTTTGTTTGATGAAGTAGTGGTAGTGACCGACAGCCCCATCATCTTTGATGAAATAACAGTGCAGGGGGGAAAAGCCATCATGAGCATGGCGCAGCACGAAAGCGGAAGCGACCGAATTGCAGAAGCTGCTGCCAACCTAGACGTAGACATCATTGTAAATGTTCAAGGCGATGAACCCTTTGTGCAAAAACAACCCTTGGAAAGTCTATTGGCTTGTTTTGCAGACCCTGTGGTACAAGTCGCTTCTTTGATGCAGGAATTGAAAGACCCTGCTTTGGTGGCCGATCCCAATTATGTTAAAGTTGCCGTGGATTTGCGCCAACATGCTTTGTTTTTTTCGCGCAGTGTCATTCCTTTTGCCCGCGATAAAAACATTTCCATTCCCTACTACGAACACATTGGGGTCTATGCTTTTCGAAAGCAGGCTTTGCTGGATTTCAGTGCTTGGCCCATGACCCCTTTGGAAGCTGCTGAAAAAATTGAATGCTTGCGTTACTTGGAACATGGGGTACCCATGAAAATGGTCTTGACCCAATACATGGGGGTTGAAATTGATACCCCTGAAGACCTGGTCAAAGCCGCAGCTTTGCTGAAATAAAAAAGCGCCCGAAGGCGCTGTGCTCACAATTTTTCAAACAAGCGACGCAACTTGTCGCGGGTCATGATTTGTTCCCAATCCTTGCCCAAAGCATTCTCCCACAAGGGTTTCATGCCCATGGACACATTGATCATGGTCTCGAATTGATCGTCGGTCAAACCCTTGCAAATGCCTTGGGGAATGTCAATCTTGTTTTTCGCCACCATGTATTTGAATTCTTTGACCCCAGCCGGATAATAGTCTTCTAAGTGGTTCATGACGATACAGTTTCCAATGCCATGCTTGGTACCCAACAAATAACTGAGGCCATAGCTGACGGCATGGGCCACCCCCACTTGAGAGTAAGCTATGCTCATGCCTCCTGCATAGGAAGCCATCATGAGTTGATCGTCACTCTCTGCATCCCAATGGTCTTTTTCTACAAATACTTTTTGACAGAGTTGCAGGGCTTTCTCGCCATAACTTTTGGAAAACTCATTCAAGAAAGTGCCTTCTAAACTCTCTATGCAATGGATATAGCAATCCATGCCCGTATAAAACCTTTGGTTAGCGGGCGCTTCTGAAGTAAGTTCTGGGTCAAGGACAATTTGGTCAAACGGCGTAAAGTCGCTGTTCATGCCCAATTTGCGGGTGGGGCCAGTCAAGACGGTGGTGCGGCTGACTTCTGCTCCCGTTCCACTCAAAGTAGGAATACCTGCCTTGTATACACCGGGTTCTTGCACCAAGTCCCA
>RDYY01000045.1 GCA_004293505.1 Sphingobacteriia bacterium
TTTTCGGACAATACCGTGTCATTGACCCAGGGCCGATTGGTGCCCCACTTGTTTTTGAGTGCGGGTTATCGCTTGGCTTTGTCGGAAGAATTGAATCTTTTGCCTTCGGTCTTGGTGCGTTACATCAGTCCATTGCCCTTGGGATTTGATGTAAATGCCAAATTGCAATATTTAGACCTGGCTTGGGTGGGCGCATCTTATCGCAACAAAGATGGTTTTGCCGCCATGGTGGGCATGAACATCAGCCACAGTTTCAACATTGGCTATTCATATGATGTGCAAACTTCGCGCATCAATACCATCAGCCGTGGTACCCATGAAATCTTGTTGGGTTTTCAAATTGGCAACCGCTACGGCGATTGGTGTCCCCGAAAACTGTGGTGATTTGATTTACAAAGTCTTCAACATCCAAATGTCGCAACCATTGTGGCCGCTGTTGCCCATGGGGCCTTGTAAATAAGAGAAGCCAAATTTCTCGTACACTTTTACCGCTTGTTTCAGCTCGGGCATGGTTTCTAAATACACTTGTGTAAAGCCTATTGCTTTGGCTTCTTGCAAACAGTGGTCAATCATGTTGTGCCCCAGTCCCAAACCGCGCACGGCAGGAGAGAGGTACATTTTGACCAGCTCACAGGTAGTAGCAGGAAGCCCATCGGTGGGGTAGATGCCCGCGCCGCCCACTACCATGCCGTCTTTTTCAGCCACCCAATAGGCGGCGCGTTCCTGGGCCTGAAACAATTCAAACAAATGGTCTGTGCTGTCGTCGTAAAACACCGTTCCTGGCTTGTTCGCCCCCAACTCGGTCAAGGCGTCACGGATGATGCGGGCCATGCTGGCATTGTCTTCCAGGGCAATGGGTCTGAGTGTGAATCCGGGGATCATGCTTTGTTGCGGCGCATGTGTTTAAAGGTATTGATCAGGCCATTGGTACTGGCGTCGTGTGATTTAACCGGTTCCTCGGTTTCCAATTCTGGTAGGATATTGTTGGCCAAAGCCTTGCCCAATTCCACGCCCCATTGGTCATAACTGAAAATGTTCCAAATGATGCCTTGCACAAAAATCTTGTGTTCATACAAAGCAATCAACATGCCCAAACTTTTGGGGGTAATGGATTCCAACAAAATGGAATTGGTGGGTTTGTTGCCTGGGAAAACCTTGAATGGACTGATGCGCTTGATGGCTTCTTCGCTCAGGCCGGCTTTCATCAATTCAATCTTGACCTCGTTCTCGCTCTTGCCGTTCATGAGGGCTTCGGTTTGGGCAAAGAAATTAGACATCAATTTGTTGTGGTGATCGCCCAAGGGATTATGGCTAAGAGCAGGGGCAATGAAATCACAAGGAATCAAGGGCGTACCTTGGTGCACCAATTGGTAGAAAGCGTGTTGGCCATTGGTGCCCGGTTCGCCCCAAATTACAGGGCCTGTGGCATAGTTCACCAAATTGCCATTGCGGTCAATGCTCTTGCCATTGCTCTCCATGTTGCCCTGTTGAAAATAAGCAGCAAAGCGGTGCAGGTATTGGTCATAGGGCAAAATGGCTTCGCTTTGGGCACCAAAAAAATTGGTGTACCAAATCCCCAATAGGGCCATGATGACGGGAATGTTGTGGTTGAATTTCTCGGTGCGGAAATGGTCATCGGCCAGGGATGCACCCTTGAGCAGGTCTTCAAAATGGTCGTAGCCAATGGTCAAAGCAATGGAGAGGCCAATGGCACTCCACAATGAATAGCGGCCCCCAACCCAATCCCAAAAAGCAAACATGTTGGCCTTGTCAATGCCAAAAGCCGTTACCGCTTTTTCATTGGTGCTCAGGGCCACAAAATGCTTGGCAACCGAGGCTTCTGTGCCACCATGGGCCAAGAACCAATCCCTGGCGCTGTGGGCATTGGTCATGGTTTCCTGGGTGGTAAAGGTTTTGGATGCTACCAAGAAAAGGGTTTCCTCTGCATTGATTTTTTTCAAGACCTCGGCCAAGTGCGTGCCATCTATGTTGCTGACAAAATGGGACTGGATGTTTTCTTTCCAAAAAGGTTTGAGGGCCTCGGTCACCATCACGGGACCCAAATCAGATCCCCCAATGCCAATGTTGACAATGTGGCGAATGGGTTTGCCCGAATAGCCCTTCCACTTGCCGCTGTGCACCTGCTCACAAAAGCCCTTCATTTGCTTCTGCACTTTGCGAATAGCCGGCATGACGTCCTTGCCCTCAACCAAAATAGGGGTGTCGGTAAAATTGCGCAAAGCCGTGTGCAACACAGAACGGCCCTCGGTTTCATTGATTTTGATGCCCGCAAACAAATCGTGGATGGCTTCTTTCAAGCCACATTCTTCGGCCAATTGCAAAAGCAATTGTTGGGTCCTAACCGAAATGATGTTCTTGGAATAATCAAAGACCATTTGGTCTATGCAGAGGGAAAATTGTTTGAAGCGATCAGGATCTGCGGCAAACAAGTCGCGCATGTGGCGGCGGCTCATTTCTTCTTCATAGTGCTTCTTCAGTAAAAACCAGGCTTGGGTATTCGTAGGATTTATTCTGGGCAACATAGATCAACAAAAAATAAAGCGTGAAGATACCTAAAGGGCTGCAATCTCCCTAATGGTGGCTTGGATCATCTCTTCTGAAAGGTCCAAATGGGTCACCAAACGCACCCATTCAGGGGTCATGGCAATGCAGAGGATACCCTTGCTGCGCAAGGTTTCTACCAGGCTTTGGCCCGTGAA
>RDYY01000008.1 GCA_004293505.1 Sphingobacteriia bacterium
CCTGCATTCAAACAGTTGCGCATGGCCCAGCAGCAATACCGTGAACAAGTCGAATCAGTATAAATCAGTTAAAACAAATCCACCATGTTCAAACATTCACTTCTCTTTTTAGCAGGCTTTATTTTGTTTTCAACCACCCGTGCACAAAACCCTCAGCGGGTCAAACAGGCCAATACCGAAAAGGGTTTGGCTATTCAAGGCTATGATCCCGTTGCCTATTTTACAATGGGTAAAGCCCTCAAAGGCAAAAAAGAATTTTCTGTATTGGCAGAAGGCATAACCTATTATTTCAGTACCCCAGAAAACAAGGACTTGTTTAAAAACGACTATAAAAAGTACGAGCCACAATACGGCGGCTGGTGTGCTTACGCCATGGGTGCCACAGCGGAAAAAGTAGAAATTGACCCAGAAACCTTTAAAATAAAAGATGGAAAACTCTATTTGTTTTACCACACTTGGACCAATAACACATTGCCCAAATGGAACAAGAACGAAACCAATTTAAAGGCCAAAGCGGACCAGGCCTGGGGAAAATGGCTACAATAAAAATCTTTTGGTGTTTTAGTATTATATCGTAATATTGCGATTAAATAGATTTATGGGTATAACAAAAGCAGCAGAGTTTTCAGTGGTAGACAACCAATTGGCCCAAATGGCCAAGGCCTTGGCTCACCCGGCTCGGATTGCCATTTTGAAAATTTTGTTAAAGCGCGACACTTGTATTTGTGGGGACATTGTTGATGTATTGCCCTTGTCGCAAAGCACGGTATCCCAGCATTTGAAGGAATTAAAAACTGCTGGGCTCATCCAAGGTGACATTGAAGGCACCAAGGTTTGTTATTGCATCAACGAGAAAACTTGGGCCGAGGCCAAAGAAGTATTTGGTAAACTGTTTCGCCAAGACCCCGCTCCACGCAGCGGTTGTTGTTGATTTTTTTTACCCTTAACCATCGCATTTATACGATAAATAATAAACATGAAAACAGAACAAGCACTCAAAGCCCTGGTACAAGAAAAATACAGTCAAATAGCCCAACAAGAAAAAGGGGTTAATATGTCGTCTTGTTGTGGCGCAGGCAATTGCTCTACAGAAGTATACAACATCATGAGTGATGACTATAGCCATATACAAGGCTATGCCGAATCAGCCGACCTGGGCCTGGGATGTGGCTTGCCCACTCAGTTTGCCTGCATCCAGAAAGGGGATACAGTCATTGACTTGGGCAGCGGGGCGGGCAACGATTGCTTTGTGGCCAGGGCCGAAACGGGAGAAACAGGTAAAGTGATTGGCGTTGATTTTACCCCAGCCATGATTGAGCGTGCCCGGAACAATGCTGCCAGCTTGGGTTTCAACAATGTGGAATTCCGAGAAGGGGACATCGAAAACCTACCCATTGGTAGCAACCAAGCCAATGTTGTGGTCAGCAATTGTGTCCTGAACTTGGTGCCCAACAAACATGCTGTGCTGGCCGAAATTTTCAGGGTCTTGAAACCGGGAGGACATTTCTCTATCTCTGATATTGTTTTGGTTGGGGCCCTGCCTGCTGCTTTGCGACAAGATGCTGAAATGTATGCTGGCTGTGTGTCTGGTGCCATCCAAAAACAAGTCTATTTGGAATTGATCCATGCCAATGGATTTCAACAGGTGAGCGTCCAAAAAGAAAAGGCCATTTATCTGCCCGATGACATCCTGAACAAATACTTAGATGAAGAAGCATTGGCCCAATTCAGGGCCGGGGATACCGGCATTTTCAGCATAACGGTTTATGGCGAAAAACCCCAAGATGCCCCAACAGCACATCCAAACACAGTGCCTGGTGTGGAACAAGCCGACACCCCAGTAAATGCTTGCCAACCCGGTGCTGGTTGTTGCTAAACCCTCATTCCTCTTACACCAACTTAACACCCAAACCAGAACATGCAAAACAATTGTGCCCCAGCAGCTGAAAGAAAAAAACTGGGCTTTTTGGACCGTAATTTGACCCTTTGGATTTTTCTGGCCATGGCCTTGGGCATTGGTTTGGGTACCCTGGTACCCGGCATGTCCAACAGCATAGAATCCTTTTCATCTGGCAGTACCAATTGGTTATTGGCCTTGGGGTTGATCTTGATGATGTATCCACCCTTTACCAAAGTCAAGTATGAAACTTTGGGAAAAGTCTTTCAAAATACCAAGGCTTTGAAAGCATCCTTGTTCCTGAACTGGGTAGTAGGTCCAGTTTTCATGTTTTTCTTGGCTGTCTTGTTTTTACCCGATTTGCCCCATTATCGAACAGGTTTGATTTTGATGGGTTTGGCCCGTTGCATTGCCATGGTCATGGTATGGAATGAATTGGCCAATGGAAGCCGTGAATATGCGGCTGGATTGGTGGCCCTCAACAGTGTGTTCCAAGTCTTGGCTTTTTCACTCTATGCTTATTTGTTCTTGTCTGTCTTGCCACCCTTGTTGGGCATGCCCGGCATTTCCATTGATATTTCTATCCGCGAATTGGCCACCACCGTTGGCATTTATTTGGGCATTCCTTTTGCACTGGGTTTTTTAACCCGGAAGATTTTACTGCCTTTGAAAGGACAGGATTGGTACACCCAAACATTCCTTCCCGCTGTTTCGCCCATCACATTGGTGGCCCTGCTCTTTACCATTTTAATCATGTTTGGTTTAAAAGGCGACAAGGTCTTGCAATTGCCCTTGGACGTCTTGCGCATTGCCCTTCCTTTGGTCATTTATTTTGCGGGCATGTTCTTGGTTTCTTTTTGGGTAGGCAAAAAAATGGGAGCAGATTATGCCACCAACACAGCCATTGCCTTTACGGCAGCAGGAAACAATTTTGAATTGGCCATAGCGGTCAGCATCGGTGTTTTTGGCCTTCATTCAGGCGAAGCATTTGCGGGTGTGGTGGGTCCTTTGATTGAAGTGCCTGCTTTGATTTTACTGGTTAACCTGGCGTACAAGCTGCGCGATAAATTTTATCTTCCCCAAACCCTGAACAAGCCATGAAAAAAGTATTGATTTTGTGTACCGGTAATTCCTGTAGAAGCCAAATAGCCGAAGGTTACCTGCGGCATTTTGCACAAGACAAAGCCCAAGTCTACAGTGCTGGCGTAGAAACCCATGGGGTTAATCCACGTGCCATTGCTACCATGCGGGCCGATGGCATTGACATCAGTGGCCACACGTCCAATAACATGAATGAATATTTGGACATTCCTTTTGATGCCGTGATCACGGTTTGTGACAACGCCAAAGAGCGCTGTCCTTTTTTCCCCAGTACTGCCCAAAAATTTCACCACAATTTTCCTGACCCCGCCAAAGCAACGGGTACCGAGGAAGAGATTGATGCAGCTTTTGCTGCCGTCAGGGATGAGATCAAAACCTACTGCCAAAAGTTTGTAGCAGAAAACCTATAGCCAGCGCAGGGCCAGCGCATTATTCTACACCGTTCAATGCCCGGGGAATGGTCAAAATGCTGGTTTGTCTCCCGCCAATGTAACGCACTGATTTGCCATCAAAAAAGGCGTCTTCTTCCAACATGATGCGGATGGTTTTTTTCCATTCGGGAACTGGACTGGCAGCATTTAACTCAATGCTGAAGGCAGTGAAAGGAAAAAATTTGGCTTCGCCTGTTTTGGGCACTGCTACTTGGTTGTCCCACATGCCAATGGCCGGACCAGCGGCATGACCATGGTAGCCAATGGGATGAGAATAAATGCTGGGCTCCAATCCTGCGGCTTTGGCTTTTTGCAATGCGGCTGTCAATACTTCATTGCCTGATTTTCCGGTGGCGATTTCTGCGGTCAAAATGTTTTGGACTTGTTGGGCTGCAGCAAAGGCTTTTTGCAAAGCAGCAGGAACTGTTTTTTCACCGGGTAACAGCACATAAGCGTGTTGTTGAATATCGGTTTGTAAACGCAAATAACTGATGCCAATGTCCACGTGCAAAAGGTCACCCGGCAGGATGGTGTTGTTGTTGGGCCGAGCCGAAAAGCTGCGCAAGTGTTCAAAATTCTCAGGGTCGTTGCGTTGAATGGCCACAGAAGGATGGAACCAAGTGTCATAGCCCAAGTCCCGAATTTTTTGTCGAAACCACCAGACCAAGTCTTCTGTTGTCGTGATGCCGGGGGTAATGACTTTTTCCGAAAATCCTTCTGCAATGATCTCGTGGGTAGCGCGGATCAATTGGGGGTAGAGGGCCATCTCTTTGGCCGAACGGGTGGCCAACCAAGCCACCGCCAAGGGCTCTGCTGAAACAATTTTATCGGCCATGGCTTTGGGCAAGCGAGAGACAAAAGCTTTTTGTTCGGTAGCCGACAAGCCATCTGCATGGGCAAAACTTTCGGAAAGGTTCAAAGCTATTTTTTTGGGTTGTCTTTTTTGCAAAAGATCCAGCAATGCATCCCACTGATCGGGCTGGGCCTTCATGTCCCAAGCGGCTTTGATGGCTGTGCCCACATCGTACCTGGCGATGGCCAATTTTTCCAAAGGTTTTCCTTGTGGTGGTTGGTAAAAGACCAAAATGGTCCTCCGGCGGGCATTCAACCATTCTGCGGGCAACATGGTCTTGAGCACCGGATCTTCGTTGTATTCTCGGCCCATGACTACCCAACAATCTATTCCGTTTTGTGCCATCAGTTGGGGCAAAAGGCTGTCCAATCTTTCTTGCAAAACTTCATTGATGACCTTGGCTTGGTCCCGCAAACCCAAGACCCTTCCAGAGAGGGGTTGCGCACTTGCCTCAGCGAAAAAACCCCAGACCAAAAAAAACACAGCAACCCATTTGAAATAATATTTCATACCACCCTTTTTCCAAATGTACGACTGCGCTTCCGTACATTTAAACTTCAAATGCTTGGCATGAAACTTTACCTCCTTGGCCTTTTGGCCATCTGCAGCGCTACCCCGGTACTGGCCCAACAACCCGACCAATGGCCCACCGTGTTCAACAAAATCAACCAAGATGTACAAACCTCCTCCAAGGCCTATGAAACCCTTAAAGAAGCTACATCAACCATTGGGCACCGATTAACGGGTTCGGAAAATGGAAAAAAAGCAGAAGACTATGTGTACCAACTCTTAAAATCATACGGCTTCAAAGATGTGCGATACCAGCCCTTTGAAGTAGAAAGTTGGAGCCGAGGAACCCTATCTGTTCGCATCGGACCACTGGGTCAAACAGGGCAAACCTATAAAGCGGTTACCTTGGCCCATTCGCCTGTTAAAGCCGATGTGGACCTGCTTTTGGCCGACATGGGCAATGGTTTAGAAGAAGATTATATGGCTGCTCCCGATAAAGTAAAAGGCAAAATTGCTTTGGTGTATTTGGGGGTTTTGCCTGGATCAAAACCGGGAACCAAATCATTGCACCGGTCTGAAAAAACGGCCCTGGCCACCAAGTATGGCGCCAAGGGCATTGTCATCATCAATACTGCAACGGGTGGCATTTTGTTAACGGGTACGGCTTCTGTCACAGGAAAATTAATTCCCATTCCCGCTGTGTGCATTGGCAAAGAAGATGGCATGGCCCTCAAAGCCCAATTGGCAGCGCAACCCCATGCAGCACAGATCAGCATGACCAATTTCTCTGGCCTCATCAAAGCCCGCAACATTGTGGCCAGCATCAAGGGCAGCGCTTTGCCCAAAGAAAAAATTGTCATTGGGGGTCACTTGGACAGCTGGGATTTGGCGACAGGCGCCATCGACAATGGCATTGGTTCTTTTGCCGTCATTGACATGGCCCGTTGCTTTCAACAATTGAAACTACAACCGGCTCGTACGGTCGAATTTGTGTTGTTCATGGGCGAGGAAGAAGGCCTCTTGGGTTCAAGGGCCTATGTGGCGCAAAGCACCAAAAACAAATCCATCCACCAAGTGCGCTACATGCTCAACTACGACATGACCAATGACCCCAAAGGGTACAGCACCGTCACCGAAGACAGCCGAGAACTGTTCCAACAAATTGGGGGATTGGCACAAAAAATTGATACCAGTTTCAAGAATATTTTCCGTGCCGGCGCTGGCCTCCACAGTGACCACCAACCCTTTATGTTACAAGGCATTCCCACAGGTGGCGGGACAGGGGGAAGCTTGCCCAACAACGCGGGTCCTTGTTACCACGCCGATTGTGATGATTTCAAATTGGTGGACGAAAAAGGTTTGAAGAATACGGTTCGTTTCAGTGCCATGCTCTTGTATGGGATAGCCGATGCGCCCCTCATCAAAGCCAAGCGTTTGAGTGACACGGAAACCCGCGACATGCTCTTGAAAAACAATTTGAAAGAACCCTTGGAAATTGCCGGTGAATGGCGTTGGAAGGACTAAGCACCATGACCCCGCTATTGCATGCAAACAAACCTGTCTTCAAACTGGGCCTTGGCCTAACCATTGGCTTGGCTTGCTTGATGATGGGCATCAGTTTTGGTATGGGCAAGCATGAATTTTTTTTGGTGCTCAACGGAAATGGCGGCCCAATTGCCGATGTATTTTTTAGTTGGGCCACTTATTTGGGCGATGGTTTGATCTGGGTACCCATTGGCATCTTGATCTTGTGGAAATTTCGCCAAAAATGGGTCTTGGTCTTTGCCACCATTCTTCTCTCCACCTTGTGGGTGAACATCGGCAAGCGGGTCATTTACCCCAATGAACAAAGGCCCACTGCAGTGGTATTGCCCCGCAGTGATATTCACACGGTTCCGGGCATTGAATTGCATACCCAAAACAGTTTTCCATCGGGCCATACCACCACAGCCTTCAGTGTTTTTTTGTTGGCCCTGTGTTTTTGGGAGAGCTGGGCTGTCTTCTTCATCGGCCTTGCCCTGGCCAGTGCAGCAGCTTATTCCCGCGTTTATTTGGCCCAGCATTTTCCGCTGGATTTGGCTGGCGGCATGTTGGGTGCAGCACTGACCCTGGTTTTGTCTTTGCGGGCCCAAGCAGCTTGGACCACAAAGGCCCCAAGCGTTCACACAAAAACATAAAAAAACCTGTCCCACAGAACAGGTTTTGTTGACGGATAACGGGGGGCCACAGCACCTAGTCCGCAATACCCGCCAATTCCAAGCTTTTCTTTTTTACTTGTACCAAGTCCAAATCATCAATGATGGGATCTGGTGTCAAGACCAATGAAGTTCCATTTTCTTGCCACCAATCTTCGTGCAACAAATGCGACACGTGTAGTACACCTACCAAATATTTTCGCTCGGCCTGGGCATGCCATTCTTCGATCCATTCAAAAGACTCCCGAGAAATGTTTTTCCAATCGGAAAAGCTCAAATAAACCCGCAAATAATAGTCTTGGCTCAGGGTATGGGGTTGGTGACGGTACAATTTTTTGTACTCGTACTTGTATTGGTAGCGCAGGGCCGATAAATCGCTCAAAACAGCTGAAGCAGTGGGAAAACTACCCGCCCCCTTGCCATAAAAAAACTGTTGGTCGGCAAAGCCGCTCTCAATCACTACACCGTTGTATTCGTTGCGCACAAAACGCAAGGGTTCTTGGGCACCAATCCATTGGGGCAAAACAAAAGCCGCTACTTTCCCATTTTTTAGTTTTTTGGCCTGGGCCACCAATTTGATATCAAATCCTTTTTCCTTGGCAACGGCAGCATCACTCCCTTGTATGTTTTGAATGCCGGTAAAGAGAATGCGACGGGGATGGGCCACTATCCCATAAGCGTGGTTGAGCAAAATGGACCATTTGTTTACGGCATCCAAACCATTTACATCCAAGGTGGGATTGCTTTCGGCAAAACCCAGTTGTTGGGCTTGCAACAAAGCTTCCGGGAAACCAATTTGTTCCTCAAACATTTTGGTGAGGATGAAATTGGTAGACCCATTCACAATGGCTTTGATGGCATGCAACAAATCATTGTCGTAATACTCTTCTAGGTTGCGGACCACCGGTATGGAAGCGCAAGCGGCCGCTTCATACAAAAAAGACAGGCCTGTTTCTTGTTGCAAAGACAAGAGTTCGGGCAAGTGCTCTGCAATCATTTTTTTGGAAGCACTCACCACGGCTTTGCCATTGCGCAAGGCAGTGGTAACAATGTGAAAGGCAGCTTCCGCGTCGTCTATGACTTCTACAATGGTATTGATCTCGGGGTTGTTGAGCAGTTCATTGGCATCGGTGGTAAAGAGGTCTGCAGGGGCATTGCGCTTTTTATTGGCTTGCCGAATGCAGCATTTGACAATGCTGGCTTCCAATGAAGGGGTTTGGGCCAATACCCGGTAAAGGCCTTCGCCCACTACACCAAATCCAAAGAGACCGATTTTGAGTTTTTTGTTTTCCATGTGTTCAAGTCAATATATGATGTTTGTGAAAGTGCGTTGTCAAGGTCTTGGATCAAGTCTGTAGCGTCTTCTAAACCAATGGAGAGTCGCAACAGCCCATCACTGACCCCATGGGCTTGGCGTACCGCTGCTGGCATAGAAGCATGTGTCATGCGAGCAGGATGGGCCACCAAACTTTTGATGCCACCCAGGCTTTCAGCCAATTGAAAGAGCTGCAGTTTTTGCAAGAGGGCATCCACTGCCGTGGTATGGTCTTCTTTGAGCCGAAAACTCACCATGCCCCCAAATCCCTTGCTTTGGGCTTTGGCTATATCGTGACCGGGGTGATGGGGCAGGCCTGGATAAAAGCATTGATCAACTGCAGGGTGCTCAGACAAATACTCGGCCACCCGTTGCGCGCTGTTCCCATGTTGTTGCATGCGCAAGTGCAACGTTTCAATGCCGCGAATGACCAGCCAACTGTCAAAAGGTCCCAAAATGGCGCCCCCAGCATTTTGGTAAAATTTAATCTCCGCGCCCAATTCCGCATCGCGGGTCACCACCAGACCGGCAATCAAATCCGAATGGCCTCCCAAATACTTAGTGGCACTGTGGATCACCAAGTCAGCTCCCAACGAAAGAGGCTCTTGTAGTGCCGGTGTAGCAAAAGTATTGTCCACACACAATCGGCAGGAGTGGGCCTTTGCAATGCTTGCAACGGCCCGGATATCTGTGATTTTCAGAGTAGGATTGGTGGGGGTTTCGATCCAGATCAATTTCGTGGAGGGGGTAATGGCAGCTGCCAAAGCCTCGGTATCACTGCAATTGACATAATGAACTTTGATGCCAAATTTTTCATACACTTTTGAAAACAGTCGGTAAGCTCCGCCATAGATGTCGTCTACGGCAACAATTTCATCCCCCGATTTCAAGGTCTTTAATACGGCATCGATGGCCGCTAAGCCACTGGCAAATGCAATACCGGTTTGTCCTTTTTCTAAGTGGGCGACCAAAGACTCCAGGGTTGCCCGGGTAGGGTTATTGGTGCGGGAATAGTCATAGCCCTGGTTAACCCCTGGTGCAGATTGTACAAAGGTGGAAGTTTGGTAAATGGGCACCGAGATGGCGCCCGTCAGTGGATCGCTGGGGATCTGGTGAATGAGTGATGTGGTTGCTTGCATAATCTATGTTTTGCCCCGATCACTTACCGCAAAAAAAAAGCCCGTCAGACAAGTCAGACGGGCCAAGATTTTTTGTTGAAATGGCGTTGCGCTGACTTATCTTCTCCCTTTTGGGTTGGAATTGGCACCTTCATACACCTGCGACAGTATATGGGTTGCCAAGGCTTCACAGGGCCATGACCCTCCGCCTTTCTGGATAAGTATATCGAAGAACTGGTGCAAAGATAGGAGGGGAATTGACACCACCAAATATTTAGTCCATAATTTTTATAGACTAATAAAATTTCTCCAACATTTTCCCTCCACCCTTGTTCTTATCTTTAATCCCATGGCCAAAAAAATTGCTCCCACCCCAGCGGCAGACCACATTGAAGTATTTGGTGCCCGTGAACACAATCTCCGCAACTTAGACATTAAATTGCCCAAGCAAAAATTGGTGGTTTTCACGGGTGTCAGTGGCAGCGGAAAGTCTTCTCTGGCTTTTGATACCTTGTACAACGAAGGCCAACGCCGCTACATGGAAAGTTTTTCGGCCTATGCGCGCCAATTCATGGGTGACATGGAAAGACCCGATGTAGACAAAATCACAGGACTTTCGCCTGTTATTTCAATTGAACAAAAAACCACCAACAAGAACCCCCGTTCAACCGTTGGCACGGTTACAGAAGTCTATGATTTTTTGCGATTGCTTTTTGCCCGCATAGGAGAAGCCTATAGTTATACCACGGGTAAAAAAATGGTGCAATTCAGTGAAGAAGAAATGTTGTCCCACATCTTTACCCATTTTGCCGAGAAAAAAGTAACCCTCTTGGCGCCCATGGTCCGGGGCCGCAAAGGACATTACCGGGAATTGTTTGAAGACTTGCGCAAGAAAGGATTTTTAAAAGTGCGCATTGATGGTGAGATCACTGACCTGCATCCCAAATTACAAGTTGACCGTTACAAAATCCACGACATTGAATTGGTGGTCGATCGCTTGCCGGTCACTTCAGACATGCGGGTACGCTTCAGCCAAAGTCTTCAACAAACTTTGAAATTGGGCAAGGACCTTTTGTTTCTTTTGGTGGACAAAGAAGAACAGGTGCACCCCTTTTCCAAGCAATTGATGTGTTTGGACACGGGCATCAGTTATGAAATTCCTTCGCCCAACGCCTTTTCTTTTAATTCACCCTATGGCGCTTGTCCATCTTGCAAAGGATTGGGAAATGTGTATGCTGTTGATGTGCAAGCCGTGGTGCCCGATCCGCAGTTGTCTGTAAAAGAAGGAGCGCTGGCACCCTTAGGAGAGGCCCGAGAAGCCCACATGTACCGCATGGTAGAAGCCATGTGTCGCAAAAACAAAATTCCAGTAGACAAAGCATTTGCTCAGCTCTCGCCTGCCCAACAAAACATGTTGCTTTATGGGGGAACAGAGGCCGTTTCCTTGCAAGTAGAAGCCAGTGATGAAAGCGGTAGTGGTTCTTTGTACGAAGGCATATTTGAAGGCGTGGTTCCCTTGCTCAAGCGTTGGTTCAGTTCAGTCAACAACGAAGGCATCCGAGAATGGGTAGAAAAATTCATGGAATTGAAAACCTGTCCAGATTGCCATGGCGAGCGCCTGCGGTTGGAGAGCCGTTGGTTCAAGATTGACCAGCAAAACATTGCCCAACTCAGCCAACTCAATTTGATTAAGCTACACCAATGGTTTGATGGCATTGAAAAAAGATTGAGCAAAAAACAAAACCTGATTGCCAAAGACATCATCAAAGAAATCAGGGAGCGCTTACAATTTTTGTTGGATGTGGGATTGACCTATTTGTCTTTGAACCGTCCTACCCGCAGCCTCAGTGGGGGCGAGTCGCAGCGGATTCGTTTGGCCACCCAAATTGGTTCTCAGTTGCAGGGCATAACTTATATCTTGGACGAACCCAGCATTGGCCTGCACCAAAGAGACAACCAACAATTGATCAAAGCCTTGCAAAACCTGCGCGACATTGGCAACACGGTTTTGGTGGTAGAGCACGACAAAGACATCATGTTGGCGGCAGATTATTTGGTGGACATTGGCCCTGGTGCAGGTAAAAACGGCGGCCAAATTGTGGCCGCAGGTACCCCGCAAGAAGTCTTGCGTTCTACTTCAGACACCGCCCAATATTTGAATGGGCAAAAAGCCATTCAAGTACCCAGCGAAAGGCGAAAAGGAAATGGATTGGCCTTGGTGTTGAAAGGGGCAACCGGCCACAACCTGCACCAGGTAACGGTTTCCTTTCCTTTGGGAAAACTGATTGTGGTGAGCGGGGTCAGTGGGAGTGGAAAATCAACCCTCATCAATGAAACCCTGTATCCCTTGCTGTCGCAACATTGTTACAACAGCAAACAAAACCCCATGCCTTTTCAGTCCATCAAAGGATTGGAAGCCATTGACAAAGTCATTGAAATTGACCAATCGCCCATTGGCCGAACGCCCCGCAGCAATCCAGCTACCTACTGCGGTTTTTTTGCCGACATCAGGACCTTGTTTGCCGCCGTACCTGAAGCCAAAATCAGGGGCTATGCGGCAGGCCGTTTTTCCTTCAACGTAAAAGGAGGTCGGTGCGAAGGATGTGAAGGGGGAGGACAAAGGGTGATTGAAATGAATTTCTTGCCCGATGTATATGTCAACTGCGAAAAATGCAATGGCAAGCGCTACAACAGAGAAACCCTTGAGATCCGTTACAAAGGCAAATCCATTGCCGATGTGTTGAACATGACCGTAGAAGAAGCTGTGGCTTTTTTTCAACCCATTCCTTCTCTTTTTCGGAAAATAAAAGTCTTACAAGAAGTGGGCCTGGGCTACATCACATTGGGTCAAAGCGCTGTTACCTTGAGTGGGGGTGAGGCGCAACGCGTTAAATTGGCCACAGAATTGGGCAAAAAAGACACGGGCAAAACCTTTTACATTTTGGACGAACCCACCACAGGCTTGCATTTTCAAGACATCCAACATTTGCTGGAAGTCTTGGGTAAATTGGTGGACCGGGGCAATACGGTCTTGGTGATTGAACACAACCTGGACGTGGTTAAAATGGCCGACCACATTATTGATCTGGGACCCGAAGGGGGAGACGGAGGAGGACAAATTTTGTTTGAAGGAACACCAGAACAAATGGTCAAAACACACAAAGGACACACGGCACAGTTCTTGCGCTTAGAAATGCGTTAACTTTAAGCATGGATTTGAACGATTTAAATTTTTTGCCCGAGTGGGACGAGAGCCGCTACAAACTGGGTCCTGATGACGCAGCAGAAGAATGGCGCAAAGGACCTGCCCGTGCCATCGCCAAAGCCATGTACAAACAATGGCGAGAAGTTTTTGGCTTGGTGATTGCTTTTGCTGAAAACCTGGCCGATGATGGCGAAGAATCCCATCCCGCTTCCACCAAAGCTTTGATCTATGAAAACGTCATGATTGTGGCACCCAAAATCATTGGCGCCATCAGCATGGACCTTTATGTGTTGAAGATGGAGAATGCCGCCCATATCCGCGCCAATTGTAAGCAAATGATGGAACAGATTGGCTTTGCTGTTTTAATGGGTTGGGCCGATGAAGACCACAAAAATGTCATCGAAGAAGGCCTACAAAAATTCAGGGAATTGTTTCGCCAATGGGTCTCAACCTTTCAAAAAGATGGGTACGAAGACGATTGGGGTTTGTTCCTTTGATCAGAGCGGAATGTTTTTGTTCTGTGGTTTCCAATACAGGTAATAAAAAGCCAGTACCAAAATACCTGCCGTAAAGGGGATCAAAGCCAAGTGTTTGTACTCCATGGCGCCCCAAACGCTTAAGTGATCAAAGTGAAAAAACTCGCTGATCATCCAAAATGAGTTGGCCCCAATCCAAAGGGTGATGGCCAAATTGTGGCAAAGTTCCGAAACATATTTGCGGGTGCGGTAGGCAATCACAATAGAAATGACCAGGGTGGGTACAATCATGATGGTCCCCAACCACTCAAAGCCCATGCACCAAGCCACGTCTTTGAACAACCAAAAAACAATGTGAAGGTTTTCCATCTTGCGATACGCCAACGGAATAGAATATTCTTCCGTGTTCTCGTCTGCAGTCAATACCCGCAGGTGGTGTAAAGGGCTGGCCGTTTTATGGGCTTTGGCGACCGATGGAGGTTTTCCCATTCTTTTGATTTGGTGATGGACAAAGGGCAAAAATAGTTTTTTCAACCATTATTGGCTTAAAATTCGGCGAAACCTTTCCAAACCCACCGCTGGCTCCAAAGGCTTTCCTTCAGCCAAAAAAGCAGCAAAAGCATGGGCAAAATAGGGCGCCAAGCTACAACCCTTTGTGCCCAAGCCATTGAACAAACCCACTGTGGACAACCAAGGGTGCAAGCCCACAAAGGGCCGTCTTTCCAAATTAGCCGGCCGTTCAGCTGCCCAATGGTCCAGCACTTTATAAGGTAATTTCAACCACTGCTGCAACTGCTTTTCGGTTTGTTCCCTAAATGCGGGTGTGGGATCCAAGTGGGTATGGTCCCATTCATAAGTGGAGCCCACCCAAAACAAATCGTTCTGCCAAGGCACCAAACTGAGTCCTTTTTTGTAAATCGCTTGGCGAGGCAAGTCAGG
>RDYY01000046.1 GCA_004293505.1 Sphingobacteriia bacterium
GGGTTGGATCCAATACGAGTATTTGGGCCCAGGGGCAGCCGCCAATACCGGCAAATACCGCATCACGGTCAGGCAATATTTGAATTGCAATTCCAACAGCAACCAGCGGGATGCAGATGTTTATTTGGGCATTTTCAACGGTGGCAGTGGTCAGTTCTTGCGCTCCATCACCATACCCCGCAGCAGTACCGAGACCCCAGAAAAAACCAGTTTTGATCCCTGCCTCAGCAACCCGCCGCGCGTTTGTTTCATCATTGATGTGTACACCACTACCATTGACTTGGACCTGATTCCTGCAGGCTATACCTTGACCGTGCAAAGGTGTTGCCGCATTTCGGGCATTGTGAATGTGGCCGGCAATTCCGCCGACATTGGTGTCAGTTATTCCAATACCATTCCGGGTACCATCAATGGCAACAGCTATGCCCAAAACAGCAGTCCGGTCTTTACCCAAAGGGACACGGCCATAGTTTGTTTCAACGCTCCTTTTCAATTTGATTTTGCGGCCACCGATGCCGACGGCGACAGGTTGGAATATGTTTTTTGCGATGGCTTGGTAGGTGGCTCCACCCAAGGCAACAATGGGGCAAGGCCCAATCCCCCTTCGGGCCCGCCTTATGAATCGGTCAATTATGCCAGTCCTTTGAGCGGAGCCGAACCCATGGGTTTTGAGGTCAAGATCAATCGCCAAACGGGATTGATCACAGGCAGGGCCCCGGGCACGGTGGGCGACTATGTGGTAGCTGTTTGTGCCCTCGAATTCAGGGGTGGGGTGCAAATTGGCAGCACCCGAAAAGAGATCCACATTACTGTAGCTGATTGTTCCTTAACCGCTGCAGAACTCAAGCCCACTTATATTTCTTGCGATGGCTTTACCATGAATTTTCAAAACGAGTCTTTTGCCGCAGTCAGTTCCTACGCTTGGGATTTTGGGGTCAAAAATTCTACCCTTGATACATCTTCCTTGCCCACTCCCCGTTTCACTTATGCCGACACTGGCGTTTATACTTTGAAACTGAAAGTCAGGAATGCCGGTGGCTGCCAAGATTCTACTACGGCAGAGGTGCGCATTTTCCCTGGCTTTGTTCCTGCCATGAACATCATGGGTTCTTGTGTACAAAATCCTTATTTATTTCGCGATGCCACCACTACCCAATATGGGGTAGTCAATTCTTGGCGATGGGAATTTGGGGATCCCACCACCAGTGCCGATACCACTATGCGCAAAGACAGCAGTTGGAAATTTTCGGCCCCGGTGGTGACATCTGCCAGACTGATTGTAGGCAACAGCAAAGGGTGCATTGACACCGTGTCCCAAATCTTTACCGTGGTGGACAAACCCTCGCTGGCCCTGGCTTTTCGCGACACCTTGATTTGCAACATCGACACCCTGCCTTTGCGTTCATTGGTGAACAGTGGACAAGTCAGTTGGCGGGTGGGCAATCCTGCCAATGCCGCGCGCATTTTGAATCCCAATACCACCGGTCCCTTGGTTTTTCCCAGAGACAGCACCAAATATTATGTGACGGTAACAGACAATGGTTGCATCAACACCGATTCGGTCATGGTAAATGTCTTGCCTTTTATTTCGGTGCAATTGCCCCCCGATACCACCGTGTGTTTGACCGATACGTTTCGCTTGAGGCCCAATTCCCAAGCACTGAGTTACCGCTGGACTGCTTCCACCGGGACACAAGTGGCAGCAGAAAAATTTCCCTTGGTCCAACCCTTGCAAACCACTGTTTACCAAGTCACCGCCAATTTGGGCTATTGCCAAGCACAAGGCTCGGTGCGGGTTCGCACTGTGGAATATCCCAGGGCGCTCTTGGGTCCTGACACGGCCATTTGTTTGGGACGGCGAATCAGTTTGCCCGCGCAGATGACGGGCAGCAGTTTTGCTTGGAGCCCCACCAATGCTACGGTTGGCGCCAACAGTTTGTTGTTGACCGTTGCCCCTTCGCGCACCACGGTGTACCGTTTTACCGTGCGCGATACCTTGGGTTGTCCCAAACCCGTGACCGATTCTTTGGTTTTGACCGTAGTACCGCCACAAAATATTTTTGCGGGCCGAGACACAGCTGTTTTGGTGAACCAACCCTTGCAATTGCAAGCCACGGGTGCAGGTGATTTTGTTTGGACACCCAACACAGGATTGAATGATCCCTTTGTGTCCAATCCCATTGCCATTTTAAGCGGCACACCTGAAAACATCACTTACACCGTACGGGTGACAGATCCCCTATCGGGTTGTGTGGGCCAAGACAGCATTCGCGTAAAAGTATTTGTGAGTGAACCCGAGATTTTTATTCCCACGGCCTTCACCCCCAATGGCGATGGCAAAAACGACGTATTGCGTCCCACAACCGTTGGCATATCGGTCTTGAACCAATTCCAAGTCTATAACCGGTGGGGGCGTTTGCTTTATTCCACCACCACACTGGGTCAAGGATGGGACGGTAATTTTGAAGGCCAGGCCCAACCTGCTGGGGCTTATGTTTTTCAAGCCGAGGGCCGAGACTACACAGGCAAAAAAGTTTACCGCAAGGGCAGCTTTGTTTTGATCCGGTAGTACCTTTAGGCCACATGAAAAAAAACAAGATTGTTTTGGTGACCGGCGCCAGTTCCGGATTTGGAGAAGCCATGGCCCATGTGTTTGCTGCAGCTGGGTGGTCCTTGATCCTGACCGCACGCCGCGCCCAAAAATTAACTGA
>RDYY01000047.1 GCA_004293505.1 Sphingobacteriia bacterium
GTGGGTGGTCGTGTTGAGCTGTTTTTCAAATTGGGTCATTGCTTGCTGAATATTCCCGATGATGACAGAGCGGTACTTGCTGTTGATAGAATCTTTTTGCACCCCTACTCCCATCAAATAAGCATCCTTTTCAGGATTGTATAAAAGGGAACGGTAAAAGGGAAGGTTCGTAAAAATGTCTCGGGCACTGTCCAATGCTGCTTGATCAGCATAAGGAGGGGTAAAAATGCGTACAGCCTTTAACTGTTGTGCCAAGGTATCGTTCACCAGATTCAATGCCACGGGTACACTCAGCACATTGGTGACACCTGGTACGGCCAACAAAGTTTTGTGCAAGGAATCAACCGCATTGAAAAATGTCTGATCAAAAAACTGCTTCGTTTCTACCCCTATGACTACTGTGTTGCCATCGCTCCCAAATTGTTTTAAAAAGGCCTGATAAGCTTGGTATTTGGGATTATCGGTTGGCAGCGCCCGAGTGAAATCATAACTAAGCTGTACTTGAGATGCTTTCCAGCCCATGAAAAGGGTAACCAGAAACAAGACCGCCAATGAACCCATTCTATTGGCTAAAATCCACTGACCCAAACGGTACCACATAAGATGTTTGCTGTTGAACAGCAAAGAAACGGAAAAACACTTAGCCCCCTCCAGGTGAAACATGAACCCTGCTTTGCGTCATTCACCGAAATTTATGTAGTGGCGTCTAAAACGCAACAGGGACGGGCATTTCAGGGTTAAATTGAACATGAATATCCCATGAGATTCCCCCTTCCCATATTGATTTTGGGTTGCATTTACCTTTGCTTGCCCATGCTGACCAAAGGCCAAGGCAACAGCAGTTTTTGCGCCAACACAGCTTTAGTACCCGTTTTCAAACAAGACTTTGGGCAAAGCCCTTCAGCCACGGCCAGTTCAACAGCACCAGCTGGTTCTACCAATTACAATTTTGGGAATGTGGGAACCGATGGTAATTATATTGTGACTTCAAGGGTAGAAAACGCCAACAAAAGCGATTGGACCAAAGGACGCGACCACACGGGAAATACCCATGGCAATTTTTTCCTGGTGAATGCAGGCGGAAATCGAAACATTTTTTTGCAACAAACGGTTACAGGTCTTTGTCCTGGCTCCAGTTACAGTTTTACTGCTTGGTTGGCCAACGTGAATACACCCCTCACCAACAGCATTTGCGGCAACAACCCCGTTTACCCCCGCATAACATTTAAAATTTTGGACTTAAGTGACAATTTATTGGCCACTTACACCACCAACAATCTTCCACTTTCCCCTAATGCAGGCCCCGTGAACTGGCAGAAATACGGGTTTCAGTTTTCCTTGCCAGTAAACACCACTGCCCTGAAAATCCAAATGGTGGATTTTTGGGGTGGTGGCCCGGCTTGTGGTAACGATGTGGCCTTGGACGATATCCTGTTTGAAGCTTGTGTCCCTAAAATCAGCGTGAGTTTGTCGGGCGGAGACAATGTGTGCATTGGCAAAGACATCAACTTAGAATCATCCTTGGTCAACAGTCCGTATACCGCTCCCGCTTATCTGTGGCAAAAGAGCAACAACAACGGCAATACTTGGGATACGCTGGGCACACCGGGACTTGGCTTCAACCAATTTCCCATCCTCAATGCGCAATTGAAAGACAGTGGATGGTACAGGGTATTGGTGGCCCCCACAGCGACCAATATTTTAAATGTGACTTGTGGAGCCATTTCCAACACGGTCAAATTAGTGGTCAATCCCTTACCGGTTTTACAATTGCAAAGCAATGCACCCATTTGTTCCGGCAGCGCCTTGACTTTGTCTGTTTTGGCAACAGGGGGTAGCGGTACGTACACACAATTTGTTTGGCAAGGTCCCAATGGGTTTTCCGATAGCACGGCCAACCTGGCCAGGCCCAAAGCCCCAACGGCATTCAGCGGTACCTATTGGGCGCAAGTATTGGACAGCAAGGGCTGCACGGATACAGCCAACATATCTGTTCAAATAGACAGTACCCCAGTGTTACAATGGGTTAACTTAACCGATTCCATTTGTAGCAAAAGCAATGTAAGCGCAGCAGTGCAAGCATCATTGCCCCAATCCAACATTAGTTGGACTGCGGTCAACCCCCATGGCATTCAACTCACAGGAAATTTCACCACCAGCAACAACCATCAATTTTTGGGCTCAGCCCAGCATGCACAAAACCAATCATTGAACTGGCAATTAAAAGCCCTCGCTACCACCTCGCAAGGCTGCAACAGTTCTCTCTTGGACTCAACCATTGTGGTACATGCTTTACCCTCTCCAGCTTTGGCCGGTCCAGACCAAATCATTTGTGCCAACAACACAGTGTTGCAAGCTCAACTCCCCGCCACTGGAACGGGCAGTTGGCAGTGGATCTCCCCCACCGATTCCAGTGTGCACAATGGACAAAAATTCAGCACCATTGCCCCAGCACTGAACAATAACTTTATTCCTCAATCCAGCATCAACTTTTCCCAGTTGGGCCATTATGCTTTGCAGTGGTTGGTGTCCACCCCTTTTTGTGGAACCCATGCAGACACTGTATTGATTACCCGCATACCGACACCTCAACCCATTTTGAATGTTGCAGACTCAGCCCAATGCGGACCCGCTTCGTTTTCATTTTTCAACAAATCACCCCTGGCTAAACACTATGGCTTTATTTGGCAGTTGGGTGA
>RDYY01000048.1 GCA_004293505.1 Sphingobacteriia bacterium
TTGGTCTCGTTGACCGGCGCAACAATTTTGGGGTTGTCAGTGGCCGCAACTGCCAAAGAAGTACGGCCATGAAATGCGCCTTTGAAAGCAATGATTTTTTTGCGCCCCGTATGAAAAGAAGCCAGCTTGAGGGCATTCTCATTGGCTTCGGCGCCACTGTTGCACAAAAACAACTGGTAATCTTTTTTACCCGACACCGCTTGCAGTTTCAGCGCCAAAGCTTCTTGCAATGGCATGCGTACCGAATTGCTGTAGAAAGATACTTGGTCCATTTGGTCTTTTAGGCGTGCTACCCAATGGGGGTGGGTATGGCCGATGCTGATGACGGCATGGCCACCATAGAGGTCCAAATATTCTTGGTCTTGGCTGTCCCAAACCTGCGAGCCTTTGGCGCGGGCAATGGTGATGTTTTGCAAGGGATAAACGTCAAATAAAGCTGTCATCTTAAAAATAATTGGCTTTGAGTTGAAGGCCTGTGGTTTCGGGCAAACCAAAAACCAGGTTCATGTTTTGCACGGCTTGTCCGCTGGCACCTTTCAATAAATTGTCAATGGCACTGTGCACCACTACGGTATCGCCTTGCTTCTCGATGTGCAACAAACACTTATTGGTATTGACCACTTGCTTCAGGTGGATCATGGTATCACTGAGGTGGGTAAAAGGATGGTCCGCATAAAAGTCTTGGAACAATTCTTTGATGGCCGATAAAGGCAGGCCCGATTCCAGTTGCAAAGAAGCATAGATGCCGCGGGCAAAATCTCCGCGCCAAGGCACAAACCGCAACCCAGCACCCGTTCCGTTAACACCCCAAGCAGCTTCACCTTGCAATTGGTTGACCGATTGGGTAATCTCGTGCAAGTGTTGGTGGGTAAGGGTTTTATAGGCTTCAATGTTGTTGTTGCGCCAACTGAAATGACTGCTGGCACTCAGGCTTTGCCCTGCACCCGTAGATCCTGTTATGCCCGTGGCATATACTTCTCCCAATATGCCAGCTTGTGCCAAAGGCAAGAGGGCCAATTGCAAAGCCGTGGCAAAACAGCCCGGATTGGCAATCTGGGTTGCAGACTGTATGGCCAAACGGTTTAGCTCGGGTAAGCCATAAACAAATGGCTGGGTCCCCCATTGCGCGTTGGCCAACAAGCGAAAATCTTGGGAGAGGTCAATGATTTTGGTGTGGGGGTCCAAAGGATTTTGCGTCAACCATTGGCGGGCTTCACCATGGCCCACGCACAAAAACACCAGGTCCAGTTCCGCCGCCAAGGCGTCGGTAAACACCAAATCGGTTTCACCCAGAAGATCTGGATGAACCGCTGCAATGTTTTTTCCCGCTTGGCTGCGGCTGACCAAAGCTTGCAAGGAAGCGTTGGGGTGGTGCAGCAAAAGACGCACCAGTTCTCCCCCGGTATAACCAGCAGCACCTACAATGCCAATCTTAATTTTCATCAGTGGGTTGTTGAAGGTGATGGATCATGCTCACTTGGTTGCCGAATATTTTGGTAAAGCCCCGAACATCTTCTCCTGTCCAGCCCTTGTTCATTTCGCCGTACTGGCCAAATCGCGCGCTCATTAAATCGTTGGGCGATTCAATGCCCAATACATGAAAGCGATAGGGATGCAAGGCCAGGAAGACCTTGCCACTTACCTTGTCTTGGGAGGAAAGCAAAAAAGCTTCTATGTTGCGCATGACAGGATCCAAGATTTGTCCTTCGTGCATCCAGTTGCCATAGAATTGTGCCAATTGGTCTTTCCAATTCAATTGCCATTTGGACAACACGTGTTTTTCCAACGCATGGTGGGCTTTGATCAAAAGCATGGGGGCCGCTGCTTCAAATCCCACGCGTCCCTTGATGCCAATGATGGTATCGCCAACATGAATGTCTCGGCCAATGCCATAAGGACCAGCAAGGGCTTGCAATGCTTGCACCAAAACTGCTGGATGGTCAAAAGCTTGGCCATTTAATGCGATGGGATCACCCTTGTAAAATTCAATCACCAATTCTTGTTCCCCACTGGCAGTAACCTGGGTAGGCCAAGCCGACTCGGGCAACCAACCATTGGACTGCAGGGTTTCTCTGCCCCCCACACTGGTGCCCCACAAACCCTTGTTGATGGAATACGCCGCTTTCTCAAAATTCATGTTGACCCCTGCAGCTTTGAGGTAAGTGATCTCGGCTTCTCGGCTCAATTGCAAATCACGAATAGGCGTTAAAATGGGGAGGTTGGGCACCAAGGTATTGAAGACCATGTCAAAACGCACTTGGTCGTTGCCTGCGCCCGTACTGCCATGTGCCACCGCAACCGCGCCCATTTTTTTGGCGTGTTCTGCAATGTACAAAGCTTGGCTCAGTCTTTCTGCGCTCACACTTAAAGGATAGGTATTGTTCTTGAGCACATTGCCATAGAGCAAGAAGCGCACCATTTGGTTGTAATAGGATTCTACCGCATCCATGTTGGTGTGAGAAGCCACGCCCAATGAATGGGCATGAGCCGATATTTTTTCCAAGTCCTCGGCAGAAAAACCACCCGTGTTCACCAATACTGAGTGCACGTCGTAGCCTAAATCGCGGGACAAATAAAGGGCGCAAAACGTGGTGTCGAGTCCACCGCTGAAGCCCAATACAACAATAGGTTTTGACATATAAAAAGTTTAAAGAGAGAACAATAACAGCAGGGGATTCTTGCGCCTT
>RDYY01000314.1 GCA_004293505.1 Sphingobacteriia bacterium
CACGGGATTGGGGTCCAAGAAAGCGGCTTTCATCAAACCCTTCATATCGGCGGCATTGGAAGGATACACCACTTTGATGCCCTTGATGGAGAGCAAAGTACTTTCGATGCTGCCGCTGTGGTAGGGTCCGCCGCCGCCATAAGCACCCACGGGCACGCGCAACAACATCTGCACGGGAAACTTGCCGTTGCTCAAATAACAAGACTTGGATACTTCACTCACCAGTTGGTTCATGCCGGGATAGATATAATCCCCAAACTGCACTTCCACAATGGGTTTCATGCCCATGGCCGAGAGGCCCACGGTTGACCCAATGATATAGGCTTCTTGAATGGCTGTATTAAAGACCCGTTGGTTGCCGTATTTCTCGGCCAGGGTAGCGGCTTCGCGAAACACACCGCCCAATCGGCCCCCTACGTCCTGTCCATACAAAACGGCTTCGGGGTATTCGTCCATCAATTCATCAATGGCGTGCAAAGCAGCATCCACCATCATGATTTTTTCGGCGCCCTTGGGTTGGCGTTGGCCTTTTTCTTCGCGCACCACGGTAGGGGCAAAAACATGGTCATCCACCGAACGGATATCGGGCTCGGCCGCGGCCTGGGCTTGTTTAAAAGCTTCTTGTACTTTTTCCAAAGCCTCGGCTTCCAATTGGTTGATTTCGGCATCGGTAAAACCCACCCCGGTCAAAAGCATGCGCAATTTGGGAATGGGATCGTACAAGCCGTGGCGCAGCAAGTCTTCTCGGCTGCGGTAAAATTCTTTTCTCACCCCGCTGGTGTGGTGGCCCAAGAGGGGCACTTTGGCGTGCACCAACACGGGCCTTCTTTCGTTGCGGGCATATTGAATGGCCTGCTCCATGGTCTCAAAACAACGCATGAAATCACTGCCATCGCATTGTAATCTTTTCAATCCTTTAAAGCCACACGCGTACTCGTAGGCATTCATGGTGCGGATTTCATCGGCCGAAGCACTAATGCTCCACTGATTGTCTTGCACCAAATACACAATGGGCAATTGCTTCAACACAGCAAACTGCATGGCTTCGCTCACTTCTCCTTCGCTCATGCTGCCATCGCCCAAAGAACACAAAACCACAGGGCTTTTGCCATCGTTGGTTTTGCGCAAGCGCACAGAAGCAGACTGTTCTAAATATTGTACGCCTTGGGCCAAACCCGTGCTGGGTATGGCTTGCATGCCAGTGGCACTGCTTTGGTGGATGATGCTGGGGCGGTTCTCGTCCTTGCTGCTGGGGTGGCAATAATAAGAGCGACCACCGGAAAAGGGATCGTCTTTTTTGGCCAACAATTGCAACATCAATTCGTAGGGTTCAAATCCTGCGGCCAACATCATGCTGTCGTCGCGGTAATAAGGGCTCAACCAATCACAGGGCTGCAATTGCAAGCCTGCGGCCAATTGTATCGCTTCGTGCCCCCTGGAAGTGGAGTGCACGTACTTACAGACCTGCCGATGGGCATCGTAGGTCTCGCTCATGGACTTGGCAGTCATCATGAGGCGATAAGCCTGTAAGAGGATACTGGGTGTTAGCATTATTTTATCTCTAGTTCAAACATTTTTTCGTCGCCCAAAAACCCGGTCAATACATCGCCCACCACGCATTCCCCTACACCAGCGGGTGTGCCGGTATAAATGAGGTCACCAATGTTGAGGGAAAAATATTGAGAGATATGGGCCACCAAATGGTCAAAGGAAAATATCATGTCTTGGCTATTGCCCGCTTGCACGGTTTGGCCATTTTTCTGAAGCGAAAAAACAATGGGCCCAGCTGAAGCCTGGACAGCAAAGGGTTTAAAAGTTCCCAAAATGGCCGACTGGTCCCAGGCTTTGGCTTTTTCCCAGGGCAGGCCTTTTTTCTTCAGCTCGGCTTGCAGGTCGCGGGCGGTAAAGTCAATGCCCACGGTCAGTTGGTCATAATATTTGTGGGCTTGGTCTGCTGGCAAATAGCGACCGTTCTTGCACACTTGCAACACCAGTTCTACTTCGTAGTGCAGTTCGTTGGTAAACGCAGGATAATGAAAGGGGGTTTGGGCAGGCAAGAGCGCACTCTTGGGCTTCATGAAAATAACTGGCTCTTCCGGAACGGCGTTCCCCAGCTCTTTTGCATGATCGGCATAATTACGGCCAACGCAAAATATTTTCATAGTACAGCGCTTTAAATCCCCGCGAAACAGGCCGCCCAGGGTAAAAATGGACACGGATTGGGCTGCTTCAACGGGATTTCCTCCCCCTATAACTATGAAAGACCGCTTTTTAGTGTGTAAATCGCCAACTATTTGCCAGATTCATGGCGGGTTGCAGGCCTTGGGTGCAAAAAGCCTCGATGATTTCGCCGCAGGCCAGGATTTTTTTGTCTACCAGGGCTTGCTCGCTGGGTTTCCATCGGCCCAACACAAAATCCACCTGTTGCCCCTTGGGAAAATCATTGCCCAAGCCAAATCGCAGGCGGGCATATTCCTGGGTGCCCAGGGTCAATTCAATGTCGCGCAAACCGTTGTGACCTGCTGCTCCCCCCGATCCGCGCAAGCGCAAAGCGTCCAGTGGAATGGCCAATTCGTCCACTATGGTCAGGGTTTGGGCCAGGTCCAGTTTTTCTTTGTCCAGCCAATATTTAAAGGCCTTGCCACTCAAGTTCATGTAGGTAGTGGGTTTGATGCAGACC
>RDYY01000009.1 GCA_004293505.1 Sphingobacteriia bacterium
GATTTTTAACACTTATTCCCCACTGAACCAGACAAACTAATTATTGTTAGTCCATTCCTGACTGAACCCTATTTTTGCTGTATGGAATCCATTGCTGCCATTCAACACCAGGACGATATGCTCTCTTTTGAGTCTTTCAAGCAAGCTGTGCAAGAAGACTATCGACTGGCTTACCTGAGCCGCGAAGTGAGTTTGTTGGGCCGAAGAGAAGTCCTGACCGGGAAAGCCAAGTTTGGCATTTTTGGGGATGGCAAGGAAGTGGCCCAGTTGGCCATGGCCAAGTTTTTTCAACCGGGCGATTTTCGCAGCGGGTATTACCGCGACCAGACTTTTATGTTTGCGGCGGGGCTTTCCACTGTGGAGCAATATTTTGCCCAACTCTATGCTGATCCCGACCTGAAAAATGACCCTTTTAGTGGGGGCCGACAAATGAACGCGCATTTTGCCACCCGTTTTGTAGACGACAACGGCAATTGGTTGGATTTGGCCAACCGCAAAAATATTTCGGCCGACATGGCACCCACTGCGGCACAAATGCCCCGGGCCTTGGGCTTGGCTTTTGCTTCCAAATGTTTTAGACAGGGTTTGCAATTGAAGTCATTTGACGAACTCAGCCACAATGGCAATGAAATTTGCTTTTGCACCATTGGCGATGCGTCTACCTCAGAAGGACATTTTTGGGAAACCATCAATGCCGCGGGCGTTTTGCAAGTTCCCTTGGCTGTTTTTGTTTGGGACGATGGGTATGGTATTTCGGTCCCTAAAAATTTTCAAACCACCAAGGGATCCATTTCAGATGCCCTCAAGGGATTTGAAAAAATGGAGGACAGCAATGGCATCCGCATCTACAAATTAAAGGCTTGGGATTATGCGGGCATGTGCCAAGTTTTTGAAGAAGCCTTGCAAAGGGTGCGCGAAACCCATACCCCTGTTCTCTTTCACGTAGAAGAAGTGACCCAACCCCAGGGCCATTCTACTAGCGGCAGCCACGAGCGCTACAAGTCGCCCGAAAGACTGGCTTGGGAAAAAGAATGGGATTGCATAAAGAAAATGAAGGAGTGGATGATGGACAATGGATTGGCCACGGCCGAAAACATTGCCGACATTGAAGCCCAAACCAAAGCGTACGTGCGGGAGTGCCGCCAAAAAGCTTGGGACAAATACATTGGACCCATTCGAGAAATGGCTGACAATGCTGCCACCTTGATTCGCCAAGTGGTGGTGAGTGACATGGACCACTACAACCGTTTGCAGCAATTGGCCAATGATTTGCAAAACAACAAAGAGCCTTTGCGCCGGGACGTGTTGCGCAGCCTGGCCCTGGCTTTAGAAGCCGCCCCGGGTTCCCCATCGGCCCAAGACCTGCAATTGCTTTACCAAGAACTGTTGCAAACCAACCGTGCCATTTTCAATACACACTTGCACAACCAAACACCCCGCAGTGCCCTAAAAGTGGAAGCCATCAAACCCTTGGTTTCCTTTGACGCGCCAGTGGTGAACGGCTACGAAGTGTTGAACAAATATTTTGATGCCCTTTTTTCGCACAACCCCAAAGTGTATGCGTTTGGTGAAGACGTAGGTTACATTGGTGATGTCAACCAAGGCTTAGCGGGCTTGCAAGAAAAACATGGCCGCGACCGCATTTTTGATACGGGCATTCGCGAGCTCACCATTGTAGGGCAGGCCCTGGGCATGGCTTTGCGCGGTTTGCGTCCCATTGCCGAGATCCAGTATCTGGACTATTTGCTCTACGGCCTGCAGGTCTTGAGTGATGACGTGTCAACTACCCATTTTCGCACCAAGGGCCAACAAAGTGTGCCCCTCATCATCCGCACCCGCGGTCACCGCTTGGAAGGGATTTGGCACAGTGGTTCGCCCTTGGGCATGATGGTGAATGCTTTGCGTGGCATGTTTATTTGTGTGCCCCGCAACATGGTACAAGCCGTGGGCATGTACAATACATTGCTCTCGGCCAATGACCCCGCCATTGTGGTGGAGTGTTTGAATGGTTATCGCTTGAAAGAAAAAATGCCCGCCAATTTATTGGAATACACTGTTCCCTTGGGCCAAAGCGAAGTGATCCGCGAAGGCGATGACCTGACCATTGTTTCTTATGGTTCTACTTTGCGCATCATTGAAGACGCTGCCCAGCGCTTGGAAGCAGAAGGGGTTCGTTGTGAAATCATTGATGTGCAAACCCTTTTGCCTTTTGACTTGAACCAAGGTATTTTGGCCTCGCTTAAAAAAACCAACCGCATTTTGTTTGTGGACGAAGACGTGCCTGGCGGTGCTGCTGCTTACATGTACAACCAAGTGATTGAAGGGCAAAAAGCTTTTCAGTGGTTAGATGTGGCGCCCCGCACTTTAACGGCCCAAGCCCACCGCCCAGGATATGGCAGCGATGGAGACTATTTCAGCAAACCCAATGCGGAAGACGTGATAACGGTGGTGCGGGAAATGATGGCCGAATAAATCAATCTCTCAAAAACCATTTTTCTTCTGCAGCTGTCGGTACCCGGCAGCTGTTTTTTTTGCCCCACCAGTTGTAACGGTTGCGGGCAATGAGCCGATATATTCCGTTGCGAACAAAGGGGGGAAACAAAAAGCCCATCGCCAATAAAGAAAAAGGGAAACCGAGTAAGAGGGCTATTTTTAATACAGCTGTGGATTCGCTGTACCATTTTCCCTGATAGTATAACTGGACCGAGTTGGGCAAGGGTTGCGCAGCTGGGGAACCTTGTTCAGCCCCGGCAGGGTTGGGCACGGGATTTTCTGCTACAGTGCTGTGTTGTGTGAATCCTTGCAGCCATGTTTTTTTGGCAAGTTCCGACTGCAGGGGAAGGAGACGAAATCTTTGGTGCTTGTCCCAGCGCATCAACCGGTCTATCCAAACATTGCAAAAAACACACACCCCATCGAAAAGGACGATGGGGTGTTGCTGTGATATTTTTTCGAGGTCTTGCATCAAGCCATGTTGTGGAAGACTTTGTTCACGTCTTCGTCTTGTTCCAACCGCTCAATCAATTTACTGACTTCTTCGGCTTGCTCATCGGTCACGGGAACAGTGGTAGAGGGGATCCATTCCAATTCGGCGCTGATGGGCTGGATGTTTTGGTCTTCCAAGGCTTTTTGCAGGTTGCCAAAATCGGTGAAAGCACAACGCAACACAATGATGGGGTTGCCTTGGTCGTCATTGCTTTCGCCCATTTCATCCAAACCATGGTCAATCAATTCCAATTCCAAGGCCTCCATGTCTTGCCCCTCGGCTTTGAGTTTGAACACCCCCATTTTTTTGAACTGAAAGCTCACGCTTCCTTGGGTGCCCATGGCGCCATTGCCTTTGTTGAAATGGCTTTTGACATTGGCCACTGTGCGCACGTGGTTGTCGGTAGCGGTTTCTACCAACAAAGCAATGCCGTGTGGACCATAGCCTTCGTACAAGATTTCATCGTAATTGCTCTGGTCTTTTCCTTGGGCCCTTTTGATGGCAGCTTCTACCCGGTCTTTGGGCATGCCCACGCTGCGGGCATTTTGAAAACAACGGCGCAAAGCAGGATTGGTGGCTGGGTCAGGTCCGCCGGCTTTTACGGCAATCACAATTTCTTTCCCAATGCGGGTAAACTGTTTGGCCATGCGGTCCCAACGGGCAAACATCGTGGCCTTCCTGACTTCAAAAATCCTTCCCATGTTGCGTTTTTTAGCGGTGGCAAAGGTAGCAAAAAAAAGCCCCGTTGCCAAAGCAACAGGGCCTTATCGCAGGCAATCGAAAACTATTTTAAAGCACTGTTTTTCTTGCTGTACAAGAAGTAAACCACCAGGCCCAAAGCCATCCAGGCAAAGGCCACTTTTAGGGTTTGCAGGTCCAGGGCCACAATCATGCCCAAGCAAATGACGGCTCCC
This sequence comes from Sphingobacteriia bacterium, assembly GCA_004293505.1. Classification (GTDB taxonomy): domain Bacteria; phylum Bacteroidota; class Bacteroidia; order Chitinophagales; family Chitinophagaceae; genus Sediminibacterium. The sequence goes on from RDYY01000009.1 coordinate 3,901, forward strand.
AAAATGGGTACCAAGGGTACCAAGGGTGTTTTAAAGGGACGGTCCATTTCAGGCGACTTGATGCGCAGGATCCATACCCCAATGCTCACCAAAACAAAGGCAAACAGGGTACCAAAACTGGTCAGGTCACCGGCAACGCTACCGGGTACAAAAGCAGCAAACAAGCCCACAAAAACAAAGAGAATCCAGTTGGCTTTGTAAGGGGTTTTGTATTTGGGGTGGAGGTCACCAAAAGCTTTGGGGATCAATCCATCGTTGCTCATGGTGTAAAAAATTCGGCTCTGGCCCATCAACATCACCAAGATCACCGAGCTGAAACCGGCCAAGATGGCCACGGTTACGCTGGTACCCAACCACTCAAAACCCTTCATGTAGGTTTGAATGGCATAGGCCACAGAAGCTTCTTTACCAGCTGTTTTGAATTCAGTGTAGTTGGCTACGCCCGTTAACACGTGACCAAACAACACATACAAAATGGTACAGACCACCAAGGAACCCAAAATGCCAATGGGCATGTCGCGCTTGGGGTTTTTGGCTTCTTGTGCGGCCGTGCTCACGGCATCAAAGCCAATGAAAGCAAAGAACACAATGGCAGCGCCACCCAATACTCCGCCCCATCCCCATTTAAAGAATCCATCGTGGCCAACTGTGCCTTCGGGAATCAAATAAGGGGTGTGGTTTTCTGGTTTGATGAACTGCCAGCCAAATCCAATGAAGAGCAATACAATGGCCACTTTTACAAACACAATGATCATGTTCACAAAAGCAGATTCTTGGGAACCTTTGATCAACAAAAGGGTCAACAAAAACAAGATGATCAAAGCAGGAGCATTCAAGTAACCGCGGGTGATGTCCACCATGGCGCTGAGGTTCTCCGGCAAGGCTTTGAACTGGTCGTCGCTCAAAATCAAGATGCCGTTTTTCACCGACTTGGCGGCTTCAGGCATGATGGCCACAATTTGGGCCACGGCATCGCCAGTTACTTTGTGCAGGCTTTCAAAAGGGGAGTGGCACCACTCGTACGGGATGGTCCCCCCCAATAAATTATTCAAGTACTCGCTCCAAGCAATAGAAACGGTAGCGGCACCCAAAGCATATTCCATGATCAGGGCCCAACCAATGATCCAAGCCACCAATTCACCCATGGTCACATAAGAGTAGGCATAAGCACTTCCGGCAATGGGAATCATGGAAGCAAATTCGGCATAACACAATCCAGCAAATGCACAACCAATGGCTGCTACAATAAAGGAGATGGTTACAGCAGGTCCAGCGGCTTCGGCAGAAGCCGCAGCGGTGCGCACAAACAAGCCAGCACCAATGATGGCACCAATGCCCAGGGCAACCAGGTTACCAGCACCCAGGGTGCGTTTTAAACCATTGCCACCGTCTTCGGCACTGGCCAACATGGCGGAGAGAGATTTTTTTCTAAAGAGACTCATAAATACAGGTTGGGTTCAGTTTATATGATTGGGCAAAATAGGGATAAATTGCTTAACCCCTCCCTTTTTTTGGCAGAATACGGGTATCTTGCCCGAACAAATTGCCGAATGAAGAACAAACTAACGATGTGGATCTTGGTGGCCATGGTCTTGGGTATCCTGACGGGGTATATCATCCATGAACAAGCTGCTCCCGAGACCATTGCATCTTTTTCCAAGAACATCAAGTTGTTGGGGACCATTTTCATCCGCTTGGTCAAAACCATCATTGCGCCCTTGGTCTTTACCACTTTGGTGGTGGGCATTGCCAAATTGGGCGACATGAAAACGGTGGGTCGCGTGGGGGGGAAAGCCATGGTTTGGTTTATCTCGGCCACTTGGGTCTCCCTCTTGGTGGGCATGGTCTTGGTTAATTTTTTCAAACCGGGTTCTTATATAGACCTTTCCCAAGCCGATACGGCGGGTCTCAAAGACCTCATGGGCAAGACCCAAGAATTCTCGGTCCAGAAATTCATTGAGCATTTGGTGCCTTCCAGTATTGTGGAAGCCATGGCCACCAATGAAGTCTTGCAAATTGTTTTGTTCTCTGTCATGTTTGGGGTGGCTGCTGCGGCTTTGGGCGAGAAAGCCAAACCGGTGATCCATGCGTTCGATGCGATTGCCCACATTGTATTGAAGTTGGTAGAATACGTGATGAATTTTGCGCCCTTTGGTGTTTTTGGAACCCTGGCAGCTGTGGTGGCCGAAAAGGGTTTGGGGGTTTTTCAATTTTACTTCATCTATTTTGGTTACTTCGTTTTGGGCATTGCCACTTTGTGGGTGATCATGCTCAGCGTAGGCTATTTTATTTTGGGCAAGCGCATCAAGAGTTTGGTGCAACACATTGGAAATCCTTTGTTGATTGCTTTCAGTACCACCAGCAGCGAAGCCGTCTTTCCCAAACTGACCGAAGAGTTGGAGCGATTTGGGTGCAAAAACAAAATTGTTTCTTTCATCTTGCCTTTGGGATATTCTTTTAACCTAGACGGGAGCATGATGTACATGACTTTTGCCAGTTTGGCCATTGCCCAAGCGTATGGCATTGACCTGCCGCTGGGCCAACAATTTGCCATGTTGTTGGTGCTGATGCTGACCAGCAAGGGCGTAGCGGGAGTGCCCCGTGCTTCTTTGATTGTGGTCTTGGCCACTTGTGCCATGTTCAAAATACCGCCCGAAGGCGTGGCCTTGATTTTACCCATTGACCATTTTTGTGACATGTTCCGCACCGGTACCAATGTTTTGGGCAATGCCCTGGCCACCAGTGTGGTGAGCAAGTGGGAAGGAGAGTTGGGACCAGAAAGAACCGAAATATAACATTCAAGAAAGGCATATGATCCTGCAGGTATTGTTGGAATTCCATTGGAGTCAATTGTTGCAACCCCAGTTTTACATTGAGCATGGTGGGCTTTGGCTCTTGCTCTTTGTGGTTTTTGCCGAAACGGGCTTGTTTGCCGGCTTTTTCTTGCCAGGCGATTCTCTTTTGTTTGTGGCGGGTATTTACAGTACCAACCTGGCCAATGAATTCATCCCCACGGGCAATGAGTACTTGGACTTGTTGCAATTGGTGATGCTGATTTCTCTTGCAGGTATTTTGGGCAATATAACGGGCTACGCTTTTGGTAGAAAAGTAGGTCCTGTCATGTACCAATGGAAAGACAACCTATTGTTCAAACAGCGCTATTTACAACAGGCACATGAATTTTATGAGCAACATGGTGGCGGCGCCATCATCATTGCTCGTTTCATTCCTATTGTGCGCACTTTTGCACCCATTGTAGCGGGCATAGTTGACATGGACCGCAAGAAATTTTCCTTCTTCAACATTGTGGGTTGTCTGGCTTGGGTAACCAGTATGTTGGTGGCAGGACATTTTTTGCAAAAATGGATTTTGTCCCAATTTGGGTTTGATTTAAAAGAACATTTGGAAATCATTGTTTTGGGAATTGTGCTGATTACCACTGCCCCTGTGATTTGGAAACTGATGAGTGGTCCCAAAGCCAAAGCTTAATTTTCGGAAACCCTATCGCATGAAGCAAACTGCAACTGCCCACAAAACATTTGGTATTTTTTCCTTGCCCGTGGTGGTGGCCGCTTTGGGCTATTTTGTAGACATCTATGATTTGTTGTTGTTTACCATTGTCCGAGAACCTTCTTTGGCGGGCTTGCGCATTCCTTTGGACAATGCACCCCAAGTGATTGCAGCCAGTACCCAAATCATCAACTACCAAATGGTGGGCTTGCTCTTGGGGGGCATACTCTGGGGAACCATTGGCGACAAAAAGGGTAGGCTATCGGTTTTGTTTGGCAGCATTGCCTTGTATTCGGTGGCCAATTTCATCACGGGCTTTGTACAAAATGTGGACCAATATGCTTGGGCAAGGTTTGTGGCGGGCGTAGGATTGGCAGGAGAATTGGGGGCAGGCATTACTTTGGTGAGTGAACTGTTGCCCAAAGAAAAACGCGGCGTGGGTACTTCTTTGGTGGCGGGCATTGGTTTGTTTGGTGCTGTCTTTGCTTATTTTGTGTACCAGTTTACCCAAGATTGGCGCCTCTGTTATAAAATTGGTGGGGGCTTGGGCATTGGGCTTTTGCTCTTGCGCATTTCTGTTACCGAGAGTGGCATGTTCCATTCTGTAAAAGAACAAGTGGGTGTATCCAAGGGGAATTTTCTTTTGTTTTTCAATCACCGCAAGCGCTTTCGCAAGTATATTTTAGCCATTTTGATTGGCCTGCCTACTTGGTACGTTATTGGTATTTTGGTGAACCTCAGCAACCGTTTTGCCAAAGAACTGTATGGCGACAACGCCATTGACAGTGGCCGGGCCATCATGTTTGCCTATGTGGGCATTGCCATTGGCGATATCTTGATTGGACTGGTGAGCCAATATTTTCAAAGCCGCAAAAAAGCATTGTTGAGTTTTTATGGGCTTTGTGTGGTTTTTTTGTTGTTGTTCTACAGCCCCTTGAACAGCAACGACAGCAGCATGTATTTCATTTGCGGCATGCTGGGCTTTAGCACGGGTTTCTGGGCCATTTTTGTGACCATGGGCGAGCAATTTGGCACCAATTTGCGGGCCACTGCAGCCACCACCATTCCCAACATGGTGCGGGGTGCTTTGCCCTTGATCAATTTGATGTTTGTGAACCTGTTCCAAAAAACCTGGGGCTGGTCTTTGCTGGACAGTGGAAAGGTCACGGGATTGCTGATTTTGGGTTTGACTTTTTTGGCCTTTTACTATACCGAGGAAACATTTCACAAAGACCTGAACTACACCGAACCAGATTAAAATGTGGCCTTTTTTTCACACTTACAAAAAGGGCGATCTTTTGCCCCAAAAAATATTGGTGGTGCGTTTTTCCTCCATCGGCGACATTGTATTGACCACCTTGGCCCTGCGTTGTTTGCGCCAACAATTGCCCCAAGCACAAATTCATTTTTTGTGCAAAGCCGCCATGGCGGCTGTTTTAGAAGCTTCCCCCTACATTGACCACCACCACCATTTTAAGGGTGACTTGTCGGCCACCATCCAAGCCTTGAAAGCAGAAAATTTTGACTTGGTGGTAGACTGGCACAAAAATTTTCGCAGCTTTCGGCTGGCCATGGCGCTGCGGGTTCCTGTCTTGTCTTACCAAAAATTAAGCTGGGAAAAATTCTTGCTCACCCGTTTTGGCATCAACCGCATGCCGCAGCGCCACATTGCCCTGCGTTGTTTGGATGCGCTGGCCCCTTTGGGCATTCAAGACGACGGCCAGGGCTTGGATTATTTTATTCCTGCGGGCAAAGGGCTGGACGAAAACGATTTGCCCCTGTCGCACCGCTTTGGGTATGTGGCATTGGTCATTGGGGCTTCTTATGCCACCAAAAAACTCCCCACCGACAAGCTCATTGCCCTTTGCGGTAAAATAGATTATCCTTTGGTTTTGGTGGGCGGAAAAGAAGACGCGGCAGCGGGTGAAGCCATTGCTGCAGCCCATCCCATTCGGGTATACAATGCTTGTGGAAAATTTTCTTTGCATGCATCGGCGGGCATAGTACAAAAAGCCAAACTGGTCATTTCGCACGATACGGGCTTGCAATACATGGCTTGTGCTTTTGGCAAAACCGTTTTGGCTGTTTGGGGCGGTACTTCTCCGCTCTTGGCAGTAGAGCCTTTTTATGGCACGGCCCACCCCATTGCCCATACCAATTTTTTGGTGCCCGGTTTGTCTTGTCAGCCCTGTTCCAATTATGGCACAAAAAAATGCCCCAAGGGGCATTTTAATTGTATGCAGTTGCAAGACCTCACTGCCATGGCCCAATTGGCCATGAAAAGCTTGGGTCTGGCTTAAAGTGTTTTCAACACATCGTTCATGCTGCGCACCGCATCGGCACTTTTGTTGAAAGCAGCTTGCTCGCTTTCGTTGAGTTGGCAATCCAAGATTTTTTCCCAACCCTTGCGGCCAATGGTCACTGGCACACCCAAGCAAATATCGGATTGGCCAAATTCGCCTTCTAAGCTTACGCAACAGGTAAAGAGTTTTTTCTGGTCGCGCACAATGCTTTCTACCAATGCAGCACCGGCGGCGCCGGGTGCATACCAAGCAGAAGTACCAATCAATTTGGTGAGGGTAGCACCACCCACCATGGTATCGTTCACAATTTGGGTTTGTTGTTCTGCACTCAAAAACTGGGTAACAGGAATGGAATTCCAAGTGGCCAAACGGATCAAAGGAATCATGGTGGTATCACCGTGTCCACCCACTACTACAGCGTTCAAGTCTGCGGGGCTGCAACCCAAGTGTTGGCTCAATTGGTATTTGAATCGGCTGCTGTCCAAGGTGCCCCCCATGCCAATGATGCGGTGCTTGGGCAAACCAGTGGCTTGCAAAGCCAAATAGGTCATGGTGTCCATGGGATTGCTGATCACAATGATGATGGCATCAGGAGAAAATTTCAAAATGTTTTCTGCCACGCCTTTTACAATGCCAGCATTGGTACCAATCAATTCTTCACGGGTCATGCCGGGCTTGCGGGGGATACCGGATGTAATCACCACCACGTCGCTGCCAGCGGTTTTGCTGTAATCGTTGGTGCTGCCCACAATTTTGGTGTCAAAACCCAAGAGGGCGGCGGTTTGCATCATGTCTTGGGCCTTTCCTTCGGCCAGACCTTCTTTGATGTCCAATAGCACCAGTTCGGTGCACAATTCTTTGCGGGCAATGTTGTCGGCACAGGTAGCACCTACGGCGCCGGCACCTACTACGGTTACTTTCATGGTAGTTTATTTAAGCTGGGTGAAGAATTTTCTGGCGCAAAGGTAGGGGAGGCTCATGGCTTTTCTCGGACTAATTGCAACAATTCCGACATGGCTATACCAGACTCCCAGGCTTTCACAAATTTTTTGTTTTTGTCGTACAGGGCCACATAGGGGGTAAAGCGCACTTTGAAAAAGGAGGGGAGGATGTATTCGGGGTCTCGGCCCATGACCACATTGGGAAAACGGGCCATGTTGTATTGCAAATAAAACCGACGGATGTCTTGCCAATCCCGGTAGCTGACCCACACCAGCAAAACATTTTGTAAACTGTCCATTTGGGCGTTTAAGTTTTCGGCCTCGGTTTGGCAATGTCCACAATCGGGACTGAAATACACAAAAAGGGTATATGGATAAGCTGGCAAGTCAACAGAACGAACCACTGTGCTGTCGGTGCGCAACAAGGCATAAGTGGGCAAGGGCTTCTGGGCATAGGGCGGTAAAGCACTGATGGGGCTTTGGCCTTTTGCCCAAACGGAAACAAAAAGGACCAACCCAAGTAAAGAACATTTCCACATGGTCTTATTTTTTTTCGGACTCCAGCATGCGCATGTTTTTGGCATCCTGTAGGAATTCAGAAGCAAAAATGAATTTGTTGAGCAATTCGTCTTTGCTAAAAATGATTTCTTTGTTGTTGCCTTCCCACTGTTTGCGGCCTTGGTGGAGGTACAAAATATGGTCCCCAATTTCCATCACAGAGTTCATGTCGTGGGTGACCACAATGGTGGTGATGTTGAATTCTTTGGTGATGTCTTGGATCAATTGGTCGATGACCATGGAGGTTTGGGGATCCAAGCCCGAATTGGGTTCGTCGCAAAACAAGTATTGGGGATTCAAGACTATGGAGCGGGCAATGCCTACTCTTTTTTTCATCCCCCCACTGATTTCAGCGGGGTATTTTTTGTGGGCATCGGGTAGGTTCACCCGGGCCAACACTTCGTTCACCCTTTTCTTTTTTTCGCTGCGCGACATGGCCGTAAACATGTCCAAGGGGAAAACTACATTCTCCTCTACGGTCATGGAATCAAAGAGGGCATTGCCTTGGAACAACATCCCAATTTGCCGCCGCAATTCTTTGCGGTCTTTGTCGTCCATGCCGTGCATGTCTTGCCCATTGAACAAGATTTGCCCCTGATCGGGTTTGAACAGTCCCACCATGCATTTGGTCAAAACGGTTTTGCCGCTGCCACTGGTGCCAATGATGAGGTTGCACTTGCCGGCTTCCATGACCGCACTGATGTCTTCTAAAATGGTGCGGTCACCAAATTTTTTCTGGATGTGGCTGATCTCGATCATGGTACTGCAAACTACGAAATCTTGGGCGCAATCAAGATTTGGTTGTGCAACAAGTCATCCAATTGGTCTCGCTTTCTGATGAGGAAATTCTCTTCTCCCCTCACCATGACTTGGGCGGGCAAAAACCTGGAATTATAATGGGAGCCCATTTCAAAACCATAGGCACCTGCATTGTCAAACACCAATACATCGCCCTCTCTTACTTGGGCCAAGGGCCTGTCGGTGGCAAACGTATCGGTTTCACAAATGTGGCCCACAACGGTATAGGATTGAAGGGGTCCTTGGGGATGGCTGATGTTGCGGATGCGGTGATAAGCATCGTAAAACATGGGCCGAATCAGGTTGTTGAAACCGGTGTTGATGCCCACAACAGTGGCAGTTGGATTTTCCTTGATGACATTGACGCTTGTCACAAAATGGCCACAGGCACTGACCAAATATTTTCCGGGCTCGAACCAGGCTTCTAATTTTCTGCCCTGGGTTTTTTCCAGGTGGGCAAAAAAATCGGCCACCGCTTTTCCCAAAGCTGCCATGTCGGTACCCACTTCTTCGTCCTTGTAGGGCACTTTAAAACCGCCCCCCATGTCCAGGTAAACCAGGTCGGGAAATTGGGGTAAGAGGGCAGCAAAAATTTCGGCCACTTGCATGAAAACGGCCAGGTCTTTTACCTCGCTACCGGTGTGCACGTGCAAACCAGCAATTCTTAAACCATGTGCTTGGCGCAAAGCTTGTACTTGGTCCATTTGCTCAATGGGAATACCAAATTTGCTGTTGGCGTGTCCGGTCGAGATTTTCAAATTGCCTCCTGCCATGATATTGGGGCGCAGGCGCAATCCCACGGGATAAGTGCCACCATAAGCTGCCCCAAATTTGTCCAGGTTGGAGAGGGAATCAATGTTGACGGTCAGTCCCAAGGCAACGGCTGTTTGGATCTCGGCAAAGCCTATCCCATTGCTGGTATACAAAATGCGCTGGGGACTAAAACCTGCCCGCAAAGCCAGGTGTGCTTCATTGATGGAACTGCAATCAATGTTGCAACCCAAAGCGGCTATGTGTTGTAAAATGCTGAGGTTGGTAAGGGCTTTACAGGCGTAGAAAAACTTTGCAGGTGCCGCTTGAAAAGCTTGGGTCAGGGCCTTGTATTGGGCCGAGATGACATCCACATTGTACACATAAAGTGGCGTGCCATGTTCGGCAGCCAAAGCCAAAAGCCGGGCATCTGAGGTCTGGACTGACATGAAAAAAATTGAGCTATTGGGGTTTTTCCGTTTCGGGGTCTTGGTCTGCTGGTGCGGAAGGATTTTCATCTTCTGGTGCAGCAGGATCTTCTTCAGTTGATCCAGCAAGATTTTCATCTGCTGGGGTATCAGGTGCCGCTTCATCTTGGGGCAAAATCAATTCTCCCGCTTCGTTCACTTGCAAAGCAGAGACATCGCCCTCTATGTTTTCATCTTGGGCCAGGTCTGCGATGGGCTGGTCGGTAAAGTCTTCGGGCCGGATCAAAGTGCCTTCCACCAACTGATCGGCCAAGACTTCTTTGATCTTGGGCAAATCGGCAGCAGAATTGATGCCAAAATAATCCATGAAGGTCTTGGAAGTGGCATATACCAAGGGTTTGCCCGGCATTTGTTCGTTGCGCCCACTGATCAAGATCAACTCTTTTTCCAATAATTTTTGGATGCTGTAATCACTGTTTACCCCGCGGATGGCTTCAATTTCGCCCTTGGTGATGGGTTGTTTGTAAGCAATGATGGCCAGGGTTTCCAAAGCCGCATTGGACAAGCGCTTCAAGAACTTGTCGCCATTCAATTGGGCAATGGTTTTGTGAAAGGTTTTCTTGGTCAAGAATTGCCATCCCCCACCACTTTCCCGAACTTCAAAAGGATAAAATTCACTTTGGTATTTTTCGCGGATGCCTTCAATGGCGGTTTCCACTTGGTCCAAACTGATGCGTTCTTCCAAGAACCCAAAACTGTTGTTGATGAGTTCAACAATGTCCAAAGAAGTCAAGGGTTTGTCGCTGGCAAAAACCAGCACTTCTATGTGCGGGATGATTTCGCTTAATTCCATGGGGCAATAATACGTTATTCCCCTTAACCTTGCAGGGCAGCAGCACCACTCACAATTTCGGTGAGCTCTGTGGTAATGGCAGCTTGTCTGGCGCGGTTGTAGCTGATCTTGAGCGATTTCAACAATTCGTTGGCATTTTCACTGGCTTTGTCCATGGCCGTCATGCGGGCACCGTGTTCAGAAGCACTACCATCCAAAACGGCTTTGAACAATTGGGTGTTCAAGATCTTGGGCATCAGCTCGGCCACCAGGGTTTCTTTGGCAGGCTCAAAAATAAAATCAGCTTTTTTGCTGCCAGCTTTGGCGGCTACTTTGCGAATGGGTAAAAAGGGTTCGGCGGTAAACACCTGGGTAGCTGCATTTTTGAATTCACTGTAAATGATCTCTACCGCGTCAAATTCCTTGGCTTCAAAAGCCTGCATGGCCGCTTGGGCAGCTGCTTGAACGGCTTCAAAATTCAGGTTCAGGTAAATGTCTTTGAATTGGTCGTTGGTTTTGTAACCAGCTTTGGTCAAGCTTTCCCAACCTTTTTTACCAATGTTCCAAATGGTGACTTGCCCTTTGGCGGCTGCATTGGGGTCTGAGGTCACCACAATCAACAAGATTTTTTCGGGCGCCCTTTCCTCTGCCAAAGCCAATTGCATGCCCCCTTCTAAGCTACCGACGATATTGGCCAGCATGTCTTGCAATTTCTGGGCATAGGGGCGCATTTGGGTGATGGCGTCTTGGGCCCGGCGCAATTTTGCGGCACTCACCATTTTCATGGCTTTGGTGATTTGCTGGGTACTTTGAACGCTTTTGATGCGGTTTCTGACTTCTTTCAGTTGTCCGGCCATGGGAATTCAGGGTTTTCAGGTGAAGGGGCAGGCCCCATTTCAGGCCGCAAAAGTAGTTGAAAAGGGGCAATTTCCCAAGCTTGCTTAGCGGAAATTATAGACCAATCCCAGGCCCATTCCAGCTGGCACCAGTTGCCATTCCCCCATTTTGTTCTCTAAGGCCTTGCCATTGCGGCGGTGCCGTTGGTATTGCACCAAGTCAAAGACCAATAAAAATGTTCCTTGCAGCAATAAACTGTTGCCAAAACCCTCGGTTTGAGGGTTGTTGAGCCGATTCCCTCTTTCTTTCAAGTAGAGGCCTGTGCTCAAATAAGCCAGGTCCAATCCGGTATTCAGCAAGAGTAATTTTTCTACTTGGTGCTGGGCCTTGGTGTTTTGGGCCAGGGTCCATTCTTTTTGGGTGTCTTGGCGCAATCGGATCCAGCCATAGGTGGCAAGGCCCAAATTGACCACATTCCAATACGCATTCATTTGAAAAAAAGCCTTGTCTACGCCTTTGGCATTGGTGGCAGAAATACTGCCTTGTAAAATATTCACCCCTGACCAGGCGGTGAGGACGGCCAAATTGGTTTTGTGCACCAAGTGGCGGTCTTTGACAATAGAATCCGAAAAAGATTGAAAGGCAGCAGGTTTGGACAAAAGGCTGTCCTGTGCTACCAAATGTTGGCCCAAACAGAAAAGGACCAAAAGAATGCTGTTGCGCTGTATCATCTTCATTGTCAAAAGCTTAGCTTTGCCCGCTTAAAACCGCGTGCCAAATTGGCGCTTTTGTAAATGTCGCACGTGGTTTGCGTGTTAAAATTTTTTTAGAAACCTGTTTTTTAACGATATGTTGAATTTTATTTCCAAGTTATTTGGCGGCAGCAAGAGTGAGAAAGACGTGAAGCAGTTGATGCCCATGATCGAGCAAACCAAACAATTTTTTGCCGCATATGCCGACCTCAGCCACGATGCATTAAGGGCCAAAACAGCCGAATTCAGGGCCCGGATCCAAGCCCACCTGCAACCCATCGACCAAGAGATTGCTGGCTTGAAAGCACAGGCGGAGGCCTTGCCCGAAAACGATATCCATGGCCGAGATGGCTTGTACAAAACCATGGATGATTTGCGCAAGACCCGCAACAAACAAATTGAAGACATCCTGGCCGAGATCCAACCCGAAGCCTTTGCTGTCATCAAAGAAGCGGCGCGTCGTTTCAAGGAGAACGCAGAACTTTCTTCTACTGCCACAGCTTTGGACCGCGAATTATCGGTGCGCAAACCCCACATCAGCATCCAAGGGGACCAAGCTGTTTTCAGCAGTACCTGGTTGGCAGCTGGTGGAACCGTTACCTGGAACATGGTGCACTATGACGTGCAATTGATTGGTGGTGCGGTCTTGCACCAAGGAAAGATTGCAGAAATGGCCACCGGTGAGGGAAAGACCTTGGTGTCTACCTTGCCTGCTTACTTGAATGCATTAGCAGGAGAAGGGGTGCACATTGTTACGGTGAATGATTATTTGGCCCGCCGAGACAGCGAATGGAATGGCCCATTGTTTGAATGGTTGGGTTTAACCGTGGATTGCATCGACAAGCACGAACCCAACAGCGAAGCCCGCCGCAAAGCTTATTTGGCCGACATCACTTACGGTACCAACAACGAATTTGGTTTTGATTATCTGCGCGACAACATGGTGCACAGCCCTTCGGAAATGGTACAACGCAAACACCATTTTGCCATGGTGGATGAAGTGGATTCGGTGTTGATTGATGATGCCCGTACGCCCTTGATCATTTCTGGTCCCATTGGTCACCAAACGGGAGAGCAGCAATTTTTTGCCCTCAAACCCCGCATCGAAAAATTGGTGGAAGCCCAAAAAAGAGCCACCCAACAGTTTTTGTCTGAAGCCAAGAAAAAAATATCCGAAGGCAACGACGATCCCAAAGATGGGGGATTGGCCCTGTTCCGCGCCCACCGCGGTTTGCCCAAGAACTCGGCCCTGATCAAATACCTGAGCGAACCCGGCATGCGGGTGAAACTGCAAAAAGCAGAAAATTATTATTTGGCTGACCAACAAAGGGAAATGCCCAAGGCCGACGAAGGATTGTTTTTTTACATTGATGAAAAAAGCAATTCCGTTGAATTGACCGATCAAGGCATTCAGTTGATCACTGGTGCCGGTGAAGACCCCAGCTTTTTTGTACTGCCCGACATCAGCCTCAGTTTGGCCAAAGTGGACCAAGATGCACAATTGGGAGCAGAAGAAAAACTGCATGCCAAGGAAGCCATCATCAACGAGTACTCCGTCAAAGCCGATCGCATCCATACCGTACAACAATTGTTGAAAGCGTATACGCTTTTTGACAAAGACGTAGAATACGTGGTCTTGGATGGGGCCGTTAAAATTGTAGACGAACAAACGGGTCGTATCCTAGATGGTCGCCGCTATTCTGATGGTTTGCACCAAGCCATTGAAGCCAAGGAAAACGTGAAGATTGAAGCTGCTACCCAAACCTATGCCACGGTGACTTTGCAAAACTATTTCCGCATGTACCACAAATTGGGTGGTATGACGGGAACGGCAGAAACTGAAGCAGCAGAGTTTTGGGACATCTACAAATTAGATGTGGTCAGCATTCCCACAAACGTGACAGCCATTCGCAAAGACGAGCAAGATTTGATCTTTAAAACCAAGCGGGAGAAATTTGGTGCCGTCATAGATGAGATTGTCAAATTGCGCGAAGCCGGTCGGCCGGTGTTGGTGGGTACAACTTCGGTGGAAGTGAGTGAATTGCTCAGCCGCATGTTGCGCCAAAAACAAATTCCCCACAATGTCTTGAACGCCAAGCAACACGCGCGAGAAGCCCAGATTGTGGCTGAAGCCGGTTTGGCTGGAGCCGTGACCATCGCCACCAACATGGCGGGTCGGGGTACCGACATTAAACTGGGGCCCAATGTAAAAGAAGCAGGTGGTTTGGCCATCTTGGGAACAGAAAGACACGAATCGCGCCGGGTAGACCGCCAGTTGCGCGGACGCGCAGGACGCCAAGGTGATCCAGGTTCTTCTTTGTTCTTTGTTTCTTTGGAAGACGATTTGATGCGCATGTTTGGCAGCGAAAGGATTGCCAAAGTCATGGACTTTGCAGGCTACAAAGAAGGCGAAGTGATCCAGCACAGCATGATCACCAAGTCCATTGAAAGGGCGCAGCGCAAAGTAGAAGAAAACAATTTTGGCATCCGCAAACGTTTGTTGGAGTACGACGACGTCATGAACAAACAGCGGACTGTTATCTATACCAAACGCAACCACGCTTTGTTTGGCGAAAGGTTGGCTTTGGATTTAGACAATGCTTTGTATGGTGTAGCCGAAGGTTTGGTGAATGCTTTTCGCGAGCAAAACGACCACGAAGGATTCAAGCTGGCGGTGATCGTGAACTTTGGCATGGAAACAGCCATTGGCGCAGAAGACTTGCAAAAGCAGTCTTTGAACCAATTGGCGGAAACGCTTTACCAAGAAGCGTCTGCTCACCTGGACAGAAAGAAACAAGACATGATGGAGCAAGCCCTTCCTGTCTTTACCAATATTCGCCAACAGCAAGGGGCGCACATTGAGAACATCATTGTTCCTTTTACCGATGGCCGCCGCCAAATTCAAGCTTTGGCACCCATGGAAAAAACCATTCAAACCAAGGGTGCGGAATTGGTCAATGCCTTGGAACGCACGGTGACCCTGGGTTTCATAGACGATGCTTGGAAAGAACATTTGCGTGCCATGGACGACTTGAAGCAAAGTGTACAAACGGCTGCTTATGAGCAAAAAGACCCCTTGGTGATCTATAAAATGGAAGCTTTTGAGCTGTTCAAAAAAATGGATGCCCAGGTCAACCGCGACATTGTACAGTTTCTTTCCCATGCGGGCATTCCTTTGGCCGAGGGTGAAGAATTGCAAGAAGGCCGCGCCGAAAAAACAGACATGAGCCGCATGAATGCCAGCAAAGATGCATTGGATGCGGCCGGTCAACCAGCAGGTCCCGGGGCCAATGATTTTTACGATCCCACTCCCGTCAAGCAAGAACCCATTGTGGTAGGTCCCAAGACCGGCCGCAACGATCCTTGTCCTTGTGGCAGCGGAAAAAAATTCAAAGCCTGTCATGGCAAAGACGCTTAATGCCTATATTGACCACACGGTTTTAAAACCCACCCTGCTCTTGTCAGAAGTGGAAACCTGTTGCCAAGAAGCCGTGGCAAATGGTTTTGCCGCTGTTTGTGTGCCGCCCCCTTTTGTGGCCAAGGCCAAACAATTCTTGGCCGGCAGTTCGGTTAAACTGGCCACCGTCATTGGTTTTCCTTTTGGTTATTCAGCGGTAGAAGCCAAAATTGCCGAATCGGTTTTGGCCATGGTGGATGGAGCCGATGAATTGGACATAGTAGCCAATATCTCTGCCATTAAAAACGGGGATTGGGTTTACTTGGCCAATGAAATCAACCACCTTTTGCCCGTGATCAAAGCCAAGGGCAAAACAGTTAAAATCATCATCGAATCGGGTGTCTTGACCACCGATGAAATCATCAAATGCTGCGAACTGTATGGACCCGCTGGCATTGATTATTTAAAAACTTCTACGGGTTATGCAGCTGTAGGTGCCACCGTAGAAGCGGTTCAACTCTTTCGCTTGCACTTGCCTGCCACTGTGGGCATTAAAGCATCTGGGGGCATTCGGGACCAAGCCACAGCTTTGGCCATGGTAGAAGCCGGTGCCACCCGTTTGGGATGCAGCGCCAGCCTGGCCATTGTGCAAGGCCAATCAGGCCAAGGGGCTGGTTATTGATTCATCCCTTACCTTCGCAACATGGATGTTTTGCTGCCGATACTTTTGGTTTCCAGCTGGGTGTCAGGTCCCTCTCAAGATACCATTGTGCTGCAACGCGACCCCCGATTGGATGTCTTGGTGCAAAAACAAGCTTTGGCCAACAAGCGGTCGGCCATGATGACTTCCACGGGCCAATACAAGGGATACCGTTTGCAAACCATCAATTCGCCCAGCCGAACAGCTGCTGAACAAATGCGGTCTGCCATCATGAGCCGCTTTCCGGATCAAAAAACCTATTTGCAATTTCAGTCGCCCAATTTCAGGGTGAGGGTGGGCAATTTTTTGCGCAAAGAAGATGCTGAAAACTTTCGCAAGCAATTGGCCCGTTTTTTTCCTGAGAATGTTTATGTGGTAGAAGACACCATTGAATATTTGCCCAAGGACGAAGAGTTGCAATAAAACCCATTCATGTTAAAAGAGAAAATAGCCGCCCTGGCCCAATCATACGCCCCAGACCTGTTGCGCATCCGCGAACATTTGCACGCCCATCCCGAGTTGAGTTACGAGGAATTTGAGACCAGTGCATTTGTGCAAGCCGAACTCCAACGCTTGGGCATTCCTTTTGAGGTCAAAGCCACAACGGGTGTGGTGGCCAGCATCAGTGGCAAAAACCCTACAGCAAGGGTCATGGCATTGCGGGCCGACATGGATGCTTTGCCCATCCAAGAAGAAAACAAAGTGGCTTATGCTTCCCAAAACCCAGGCGTCATGCACGCTTGTGGACACGATGTTCACACCACCATTTTGTTGGGGGCTGCCCGGGTATTGAAAAGTTTGGAACAAGAATGGGAGGGTACCGTAAAATTAATTTTTCAACCAGGTGAAGAAAAAAACCCAGGCGGGGCCAGTTACCTCATCAAAGAAGGTGCTTTGGAAAACCCCCGTCCCCAGGGCATTGTGGGCTTGCACGTGCACCCAGGATTGGCGGTGGGACAACTCAGTTTTCGCAAAGGCAGGGTCATGGCCAGTGCCGATGAATTGTATTTTACCATTCGCAGCAAAGGTGGGCATGCAGCAGCACCTCATTTAACGGCAGACACCATTTTGGTGGCTTCCCAATTGGTGGTGGCCTTGCAACAAATTGTTTCCCGCAACCGCAATCCTTTGGAGCCATCGGTTTTGTCCATCTGTTCTTTTCAAGGGGGCAATACCACCAATGTGATTCCCTCAGAAGTTAAACTAAAAGGAACTTTTCGCGCCATGAACGAAGCCTGGCGTTTCAAAGCCCATGAATTGATTCGCCAACAAGCCCAAGGCTTGGTAGAGAGCATGGGGGCCGAGTTGGACCTGCACATTGATGTGGGCTATCCCACTGTGGACAACGATCCTGCCTTCACAGACAAAGCTTGGCGTTTGGCCGAAGACTTCATGGGAACAGACCATGTGGAAGAAACCGAACAACGCATGGGCGCCGAAGATTTTGGCTACTATACCCAAGTCATCCCAGGTTGTTTTTTCCGTTTGGGTGTGCGCAACGAAGCCAAGGGCATCGTGCACCAAGTGCATACCCCCCATTTTGACATTGACCCTGCTGCCATTGAAAAAGGGGTGGGCATGATGGCTTATTTGGGCGCCGTTTTGTCCTGATCCCCCTTTACTCACCCTTTTTTGTATAAGTTGTACTTTTGCCGCCATGTCTAAGCAAAAAAACCTCCGCCGAGAACAGGCCCTGGAATACCATGCCAGTGGTCGCCCCGGAAAAATAGAAGTTGTTCCTACCAAAGAAGCCAAGACCCAACGTGACCTTTCCCTGGCCTATAGTCCCGGCGTAGCCGAGCCCTGCATGGAAATCCATGCCCACCCCGAAGACGTGTACAAATACACGGCCAAGGGCAATTTGGTGGCCGTGATCACCAATGGCACGGCAGTATTGGGTTTGGGCGATATAGGACCGGAGGCTTCCAAGCCTGTCATGGAAGGCAAGGGGGTTTTGTTCAAAATCTTTGCCGACATCGATGTCTTTGACATTGAGATCAATGAGAAAGACCCTGAAAAATTTGTACAGATTGTAAAAGCTTTGGAGCCCACATTTGGGGGCATCAATTTAGAAGACATCAAAGCCCCAGAGTGTTTTTACATCGAGCAACAATTGCGCGAGCAAATGCACATTCCGGTGATGCACGATGACCAACACGGCACGGCCATCATCAGTTCAGCGGCTTTGCTGAATGCCTTGGAATTACAACGCAAAAAAATTGACCGCGTCAAATTTGTGATCAATGGGGCGGGTGCGGCTGCCATGGCTTGCATCCAACTGTATGTGGCCTTGGGTGCTAAATACGAAAACTTTATTGTCTTTGACAAAGACGGTGTGTTGCACACGGGCCGAACCGATTTGGGACCCATCCGGGAAAAATTTGCAGTGAAAAAAACGGATTGGACCTTGACCACCGCCATGAAAGATGCCGATGTTTTTCTGGGCCTGAGTGTGGGCAATGTGGTGACCCCCGAAATGGTCAAATCCATGGCCAAAAACCCCATTGTGTTTGCCATGGCCAATCCCACACCCGAGATTGATTATGAAGCGGCTGTGGCGGTGCGAAAAGACATCATCATGGCCACTGGTCGTACCGATTTTCCCAACCAAGTGAACAATGTATTGGGCTTCCCTTATATATTTCGCGGGGCTTTGGATGTACGGGCTACCCAAATCAATGAAGCCATGAAACTGGCTGCTGTCAGGGCTTTGGCGGCTTTGGCCAAATCCGCCGTGCCCGATATTGTGAACATGGCGTATAACCAAAGCAATATGGGCTTTGGTCCCCAATACATCATTCCCAAGCCTTTGGATCCCCGCTTGTTGGCAACTGTAGCACCTGCTGTAGCCAAAGCCGCCATGGACAGTGGCGTGGCCCAAAAAAGCATCACGGATTGGGAGGCCTATACCTTGGATTTGAACAAACGCTTGGGCTTGGACAACCAACTGATCCGCGTGATTGGCAGCAAGGCCCGCCGCGACCCCAAACGCTTGGTGTTTGCTGAAGCCGATAACCAAAAAATCCTCAAAGCCGCCAGCATCATTTACGATGAAGGCATTGCTTATCCGATTTTGTTGGGTGAGCCCGAAAAAATTCGCCGCATAGCCGAGAAGAACAACATCGACTTGGACGACAT
Source organism: Sphingobacteriia bacterium (assembly GCA_004293505.1). Classification (GTDB taxonomy): domain Bacteria; phylum Bacteroidota; class Bacteroidia; order Chitinophagales; family Chitinophagaceae; genus Sediminibacterium. Next base: position 22,845 of record RDYY01000009.1, read on the forward strand.
TCCCATCATTGATCCCCGCAGCGATGAGATGGAAGAGAAAAGGGAATTTTATGGTGAACTGTTTTTCAACAAACGCAAGCGAAAAGGATTCAACCACTACGAAAGCATCAAGATCATGAAGGACCGCAACCATTTTGGTTGCATGATGGTAGAAACCGGCGATGCCGATGCTTTGCTGTCTGGTTTGACCAAAAATTATGCTGAAGCTATTCGGCCTGCTTTGCACATCATTGGTACAGAAGAAGGGGTGAAAAAAATTGCGGGCATGTATTTGCTCCTCACCAAAAAAGGCCCCTTGTTCTTGGCCGATACCACGGTGAACTTTAACCCCACGGCCGAAGAGTTGGCCGACATTGCTTTGATGGTGGCCAAAGAAGTAAAACATTTCAACATCACGCCCAGGATAGCCATGCTCAGTTACAGCAATTTTGGCAGCAGTGATTCTCCAGAAGCACGATTGGTATCGGATGCCACTAAAATTTTGAAGCAACGCAACCCCTCGTTGGTGGTAGATGGTGAAATGCAAGGCAGCTTGGCATTCAACAAAGAAATCTTGCGCGACAATTATCCCTTTAGCGAATTGGTGAACGAAGACGTGAATGTGTTGATCTTCCCCAACCTGACTTCGGGCAATGTGGCCTATAACCTGTTGAAAGAAGTGGGCGGTGCCGATGCCATCGGACCCATCCTCCTGGGCCTGAAAAAACCGGTTCACGTCTTGCAATTGGGCAGCACGGTACGCAACATCATCAACATGGCCTTGGTGGCCGTGGTAGATGCCCAGTTGAAATGCCGCGTAGACACAGCAGAACAAATCAGGCGCACACCTTGGTGGAAACGCAAACGCCAGAAATCCTGATCCAAAGCCTATCTTTAGACCATGAACTTTTTTACCCACCTTGGTGCCTACCTCCTCATGCTAAAAGGGATGTTTTCCAAACCCGAAAATGGGCGCATGTATTGGAAGGAGTTCACGCACCAGAGTGTGGAGATTGGCATGGGCGCTTTGCCCATTGTGGTCATCATTTCTTTGTTCCTGGGTGCGGTTACCACGGTGCAAACCGCTTACCAATTGGTGAGTCCCTTGGTACCCATGAGCACCATTGCCCAAATTGTGCGGGATTCCGTGATCTTGGAATTGTCACCCACCGTGGTCAGCATTGTGTTGGCAGGGGTGGTGGGGTCCAAGATTGCCAGCGAATTGGGCAACATGCGCGTGAGCGAACAAATTGATGCCTTGGAAATCATGGGCATCAATACCCGTAACTATTTGCTCATGCCCAAAATCATTGGGGCTTTGATTGTGGTGCCTTGTTTGATCGTGATCTCTGCGGTATTGGCCATTTGGGGTGGTCGCATGGCGGGTGAATTAACGGGTATTTTGGCCACGGATATTTTTGACCAGGGCCTGCGCCAAAACCTGAACCTGTATAACATCAATTTTGCCTTGTACAAGGCGTATACTTTTGCTTTTATCATTTCCAGTATTCCAGCTTATTTTGGCTACCATGTAAAAGGTGGTGCACTGGAAATTGGCCGGGCCAGTACCCAAGCGGTGGTGGTCAGTTGTATTTTGATTTTGTTGGCCGATTATCTCTTGGCCGCCCTCCTCCTCTAAATTTTTGCTATGAACCCGGCTTATTCCGCTTTTGAAAAAACCATTACCAACCCCCTTAAGTTTGCGTTTTTCAAATTGGTGAAATTGCCGGCTGCTTTTGTGGCGGGATTAAAAATTGAAAGCCTTTCTACCGAAGTGGCGGTCATTCGCGTCAAGCACCGTTGGCTGAACCAAAACCCTTTCCAATCCATGTATTTTGCCGTGCAATCCATGGCAGCAGAAATGAGTACGGGTTTGTTTGCGGTGGGCCAGACCTACCAAAGAAAGCCCGCTGTGAGCATGTTGGTGGTATCGGTGCAAGGACAGTTTTTTAAAAAGGCCACGGGCTACATTCGCTTTACTTGCCAAGATGGAAAAGCCGTAGAAGAAGCCATCGAGAAAGCCATTGCCACAGGAGAAGGGGTTAGTTTGGTTTGCCACAGCGAGGGCACCAACGAAGCAGGGGAAAAAGTATCGGCCTTCCAGGTTACCTGGAGTTTTAAATCCAAATAACATGAAAATCAGTTTTCACGGCGCAGCCCAAACAGTCACTGGTTCCAAACATATCGTAGAACTTTCCGGTGGCAAAAAAATCTTGTTGGACTGCGGCCTGTTCCAAGGCATGGGCAAGGAAACCGATGCCTTGAACGCCCATTTTGGATTTGACCCTTTGGGCATTGACCTCATGGTCTTGTCCCATGCCCATATAGACCATTCGGGATTGATTCCCCGTTTGGTCAAGCAAGGGTTTCGGGGTCCCATTTTTTGTACCCCTGCTACCCGCGACCTGGCCGCTATTTTATTGGAAGACTCGGCCACCATCCAAAGAGACGATACCAAATTCATCAACAAGCGCAGGGCCAAACAAGGATTGCCGCCATATGAGCCCCTCTACGATTTGGAAGACGCTGCATTGGCGGTGGGCTTTATGCAGACCATTCCTTACGGGGAATGGACCACCATCAGCGATGGCGTGGAGTTGATGTTAACCGATGCCGGGCACATCATTGGCAGTGCTGCGGTTCATTTGCGCCTGCAAGAAAAGGGCAAATCGGTTAGGCTAAGTTTTAGTGGAGACGTGGGCCGATACAACGATGCCATCTTGCGTTCTCCCGCCCCTTTTGAACAAGCCGACTATTTGATATTAGAAAGTACTTACGGCAACAAGTTGCACGATGAAGTTTTTGGGGTAGTGGACACTTTGGAAAAATGGATCCGCGAAACCTGTTTGGAGAAAAAAGGAAAACTCATCATTCCTGCCTTCAGTGTGGGCCGCACCCAAGAGTTGTTGTATGCTTTGAACCAGTTGGAATTAGAAAACCATTTGCCTCCTGTTCCGGTTTATGTGGATTCTCCTTTGAGTTTGGAAGCCACCCAACTCTTGAAATCCTATCCCGACTATTACAACCAACGCATTCGAAAGATCATGCAAGAAGACCATGACCCTTTTGATTTCAAAGGATTGCAATTCATCAAAACAGTGGACGAGAGCAAGGCCCTCAACGACAGGCCCCAACCCTGTGTGATCATTTCAGCCAGTGGCATGGCCGATGCGGGACGCATCAAGCACCACATCATGAACAATATTTTGGACGAAAAAAACACCATTTTGTTGGTGGGCTATTGCGAGCCCCGCTCTTTGGGAGGGCGCTTGATGAATGGGGCCAAGGAAGTAAAAATATTTGGGGAGTTCTATCCGGTCAAAGCCCAGGTGGGACAAATGCGCAGCATGAGCGCACACGGTGATTACGACGACCTCTGTCAGTTCTTGGCCTGCCAAGACCCCAAGGCCGTGAAGTCCTTGTTTTTGGTACACGGTGAACACGACGTGCAAATTGATTTTGCCGCTCGCCTGCGCCGCAAACATTTTGGTGAAGTCTTGGTGCCCGAAATGCACCAAAGCTTTCAACTGGATTAAGGCCATCGGTAAAAAAGGGTTAACTTTTGCTCCATGATGTTTGTGAAGCGGTCTACCCTGCAATTGTTGAGAATTCCCTTCTCCCTTTTTTTGTTGCCCGTTTATTTGTTTGCATTGGCCTTTTCTGGTGTTGACAACCTGGGCCGGGCCATTCTGTTCGGCTTAGTCTTGCACCTCTTGGTCTATCCTTCCAGCAATGGGTATAATTCTTTGATGGACCAAGACAAAGGTCCCATTGGGGGATTGGAAAAGCCGCCCGCACCGGAGCGTGAATTGTTTTGGGTTACGCTTTTTTTAGATGCTTTGGCCTTGTTGTTGGTTTTGCCCATGGGCCTGGTTTTGTTTGGGGGCTTATTGGTTTACATTGTTTTTTCGCGCTTGTACAGCTACCGCGGCATTCGGCTGAAACGCTTTCCCATCATAGGTTACCTGACCGTGGTCTTGAACCAAGGGGCGCTGGTTTTTTTATTGGCCCGTTATGCAGCCGGTAATGACCAGTTGGGTTTTTGGGTGACCGGATGGGACTGGTTGCCTGTGGGAGTGGCAGCTGGTTTGATTGGTGGGTTCTATCCCATTACCCAGGTTTACCAGCACGAAGCCGACGCTGCCGATGGCGTAGATACCCTTTCCAGGCGATTGGGCACCAGGGGCACTTTTGTGTATTGCACGGTGGTCTATGGTGCCAGTTTTGCTGCCCTATTTTACCATGCGTGGCGCGTCCATCGCTTGCCCTATTTTTTCTTGTTGCAAATCTTTTTCTTGCCCGTCTTGGTATATTTTATGCGGTGGTTTTACCAAGTATGGCAAGACCCGCAAGCGGCCAATTTCAAACATACCATGAACATGAACAAATGGGCCAGTTTGGCCTTGGGTTTGGCCTTTTTTCTCATCCTTATCCTAGAACAAATTGACTAATATTTTATCCATCGCCACAGCCGTTCCCGATCATGCCCACCCACAAGCCAAGATTTTGGACTACATGGTGAAAGCCTATGGCTTGGCCGATGTGGAGGCCAGAAAGCTCCGCTTTTTGTACCGCCATTCGGGCATTGATACCCGGCATTCGGTCTTGCCAGATTTTGACTTGGACAAAAACCAAACCGCACTCTTAGCACCTACAGGTAATGACGCAGTGTCTTTGGAAAAAAGAATGGCTGTTTTTCAACCCATTGCTTTGGACTTGTCGGTAAAGGCCTTGAACAAATGCCTTTCAGGACACTTGGCTCCCAAAGCATTGACCCATTTGATCACTGTCAGTTGTACGGGCATGCGGGCACCAGGACTGGATTTGGAATTGGTAGAAGCCTTGGGTTTGTCCAAACAAATCGTGCGCAGCTCGGTCAACTTCATGGGTTGTTATGCAGCCGTTCATGCTTTGAAGTGGGCGCATTATATCTGTCAATCTGCAGCACCAGCCCATGTGGCCATTGTGTGTACAGAACTCTGTACCCTGCACTTTCAACACGAAGCCACGGAAGACAACATGGCCAGTAGTTTGCTTTTTGCCGATGGATCGGCTGCCATCTTGTTGAGCAATGTTTTGCCCTCTCCTTCGGGGCACCACTTGAGTGGTTTTTATGCTGACCTTGTTTTTCAAGGCAAACAAGACATGGCTTGGGACATGGGCAGCCATGGTTTTTTGATGCGTTTGGGAGGAGAAGTTCCCCTGCACATAGCCCACCACTTGGAAGCTTTGTTGACAGCCGCCTTTCAACACTATGGTTTGCAACAAACCGATGTAGACCAGTGGTGCATTCATCCTGGGGGAAAACGCATTTTGGATTTGATCGAAAAACAATTGGGATTGGCCCCAA
>RDYY01000315.1 GCA_004293505.1 Sphingobacteriia bacterium
ACAGCTTGGTGCATCTCGGCCTTGACCTTGTCTTTGAGGCTGATCTGCCCCAATTGCACAATTTTTTGCTCGTGGCTGCGCAGTTCTCGGGTGTTGGGATCAATCACCATGTATTCTTCCTCCACCCCCAAAGTGAAATGCTTGTAATTCAAACTCCCCATCTTAATACAGTTTTTTTCCGGTGGCACTGGTGCGCACATATTCACCCCAAGTCAAGTTGTCGGCCCCTTCTACTTGTGCTTGCGCTTTTTCAATGGCAAACTGAGCTGCTGTTTCTACTACCCAATCAAAGTTTTCTTGTCCTACGCTCTTGATGTCGGCGTCTGGTGCAGGATTGCAAAAGTCAATGGCATAGGGCACCCCATCGCGCAAGGCCAGTTCCACCGTATTGAAATCATAGCCCAGGTATTTGTTGATGCGCAATACAATGTCGGTCATCAATTGGAGTCTTTCAGCTGAGGGTTTAAAATCAGCTACATAGCGCAAGTGATGGGGGTTGCGGGGTTCATAGGACATGATGCGTACATACTTGCCCCCAATGCAATAACACCGGTAATATTCTTCAAAAACTATTTCTTCTTGCAAGAGCATCACCAGTTGGTTGGTCTCGGCATGCTTCTCAAAAAAATCGGGCATGTCGTGTAGTTTGTACACGTTTTTCCATCCCCCACCAGCAAAGGGTTTCATGTATGCCGGGAAACCAACGTAATCAAAAATGCCTTCCCAATCCAAAGGATAAGCCAGGTTGCTGAACGATTGTTCTGAGGTATCAGCGGGGAGGTCTTTGGAGGGTAGAATAACTGTTTTAGGAACAGGCACATCAATTTTTGTGGCCAAGCAATTGTTGAAAAATTTTTCATCGGCACTCCACCAAAAAGGATTGTTGATGACAGCAGTGCCACACAAAGCTGCATTTTTCAAATAAGCCCTGTAAAAAGGTACGTCTTGGCTGATCCGGTCCAAGATGACGGCATATCCACTGGACTCCCCTTGCATGACTTTGTCAATGCGAACGGGTTCGGCCATGATACCGGGAATGTTTTTGCTGTTGATCCTTTCTATAAAGGCCATGGGGAAGCTTCTTTCCTGTCCAAAGAGGATGCCAATTTTTTTCATTTGCTGGTTTTGTGTTGCTGTAAATTAAGGCATTGGCTTGGTTATCAGGCGGAATGAGAAAGAATTTTTTACCTGCTTTCCTTTATTTTTGAACACATGGCAACACTGACTGTGCTACAGGATCCATTGGTTCCTGTGGAGACCCTTACCCTTGATTCGGACTACTTGGAACGGACGGTACAAGCAGACGTGTATTTGCCCCCTGGGTTGACGCAATGGGAAAACCTACCCTTGTTGTTGGTAAACGATGGACAGGATTTACCCAAAATGCCCTTTGATGCCATTTTAGCTGAGCTCTATGGCCAGCAAGCCATCGAACCCTTATTGGTCGTGGCCATTCATTGTGGGCCAGAACGCAAAATGGAATATGGAACAGCCTATGCCGCCGATTATTTGGGCAGGGGAGCCAAAGCAGGTCGTTATGTGAAATTTATTTTTGAAGAGTTGTTGCCAGCTGTGCGCAAAAAATACCAAGTGGTTTCTTTTCGGGAAAAATCTTTTGCTGGTTTTTCTTTGGGAGGATTGAGCGCTTTGGACATTGGTTGGAACCATGCAAGTGAATTCACCAAGATAGGGGTCTTCAGTGGCTCTTTGTGGTGGCGCCGAAAAAGCTATGAAGATGGCTACGACGAAGAAACCGATCGCCTCATGCACTTGCAAGTACGCAAGGGTAAATTCCATCCATGGATGCGCTTTTTTTTGCAAACGGGCACCCTGGATGAAACGGCAGACCGCAACCAAAATGGTGTGATTGACGCCATTGATGATGCCTTGGATTTGTTGGTAGAGCTGCGTGCCAAAGGCTTTACCGACCAACATTTGCATTACTTGGAGTTAGAAGATGGCAAACACGATGTTCCCACTTGGGGTCGGGCTTTCCCTGCATTTTTGCGTTGGGGTTGGTCCAAATAATTTAAGCCAAAGCACAAAAAAACCCGGTTCATTGAACCGGGTTTTGCTTATGGTAAAGTCAAGTTTTAGAAAATGTAACGGATACCGAATTGGGCGTTCCATACATCACCAAAACCAGTGCCACGGCGGTAGGTGGTGTAGTTGATGCTGTTGTTGACCCGGTTCATGCGGAACTGGGGAACGCCTTGGGCATTCACGCTGTTGGTTGCGGCCAAAGGCTGGAAAGTGTTCACAAAATTGCTCACACCCCAAGCAGAGTTGATCATGTTGCCCACATTGAATACATCACCACGCAATTGAATGGTGTGGCGGTTTTTACCAATGTTGCTGAAGAGTTCCAATTGCACACTCAAGTCAAAGCGGGCCAAGAGGGGCTGGAGGACACCATTCCTTTCTACAACTTTACCACGCATGTTTTTCAAGTAAGGATCTTGGTTGATGAAGGCGTCAAATGCAGCAGCTTGTTCTGCAGGCGTTGCAGCGGGTGCGCCTCCTGAAGCAGCCAAAGGCAAGAAAACCATTTCACTTTGGTTGCGGGGAACATACATCAAATCATTTCCGTTGATGCCATCTCCGTTCATGTCACCACTATAAGTATAGGAGTAACGGCCTTGGGTACCGTACCAAACAGAGAGAATTGCAGGGCAGAGAATTTGCCCATCTCAATGCGGTAGTTCAGGTTAGCCATGAAGCGGTTGCGGATTTCGTTGTCGCTGAAGGCGATGTCAGGACGGTTGTTGCCATTGACACTTTGGATAGCAGTCCAGCTGCTGAAAGCAATGGAACCAGGTGTCATGAAATCGCGCACACGGGCGTAGTTGTAGGCCAAGTTCCAGCCCAATCCTTTGGAACGGGTAGGTTTTTGGATTTGAACGGTAGCGGTTACGGAAGAACCATAAGGACGGCTGTTCATGACTGTGGCATCAGTGATTTTGTCTACCACACGCAGGGCATTGTTCAGCGCTGTTCCTGACAAACCAATGCCGGGGAAACGAGGGCGGGTATCAGGTCCACCAAAACTTTGGGTGGCATTTTCCAAGTTGGCGTTGTAGTAATTGATATTGCTCAAAGATTGGGTAAACATCAATTCACCGGTCAATACGATGTCTTTGTACACTTTGTAATCAACACCCAAATTGGTCCGGAATACTTGGGGAAAACGGAAATTGTTCTCGGTGGTTGCAATGTTGTAAGAAGAAAAGAAGAAGCTGCTACGCCAGGGTTGGGAACAAAACTGGGGTAGTTGGCAGGGGTTTGGGGATTGAAAGGGAAGGCTGCAGTATTGAACGTGCTGACACCACCATTCAAGACACCATTGTTGCCCACTTGGTTGCTGATGAACACAAAAGAGGGACGACCAGTAAACAAACCTGCACCACCACGAATTTGGAGGGTCTTGTCACCTTTTACGTCATAATTGAAACCAATCCGAGGACTGATCATCAATTTGGCGGAAGGCAAGTTGGAAGTGCTCAATTTGGTGGGTTTGCCATCGTTGTCCAAAAAGCTGAATCCATCCACTTCGGTATTGGTAAAGCCAGATCCCTTAAAATAAGGCACTTCAAAGCGAATACCGTAAGTCAAATTAAACCTGTTGTCCAAAGTCACTTCGTCTTGGATATAAGCAGCCCATTGGCGAGCACGGGTTGTGGCCAACCAAGGACCACCACCAGGCAGGTTAGAGAAATTGGCGCGGTAGTTGCGCATGAAAACGGGACTGAAAGTTTGGTTGGGGTTGGCTTTGTACGCATTGGCCGCAGTGTAAAAATCAGCCAAATTGTTAAAAGTATAAATACCATTTATCAAAGGGGTAAAGCCATTGGTAAAGTCAAAGCTTTCAAAAGAAATACCCGCATTTAAAGTATGCTTGCCCAAATAAGCGGTCAAGTTATCACTGAACTGCCAAGTATCGGTGTTCAACAAATTGTTGGGGGTAAAGGGATCGTTACCGAAAGAAATATAGTTCAAGCTATTGGCAGTTTGTGCACTGGGCACGGTGCTGTTTCCAGCAGTGGGAATGGCCGTCAGGGGAGAAGAACCATCTTGGATGTCCACCATGGGGAAATTACCACCCTTTAGAGCACGGAAGTCACGGTTGGCAGTATAACCAAAAGTCAATTCATTGCTGAGTTTGTTACTGAAGCGGCTGTTCAACTGACCAATGACACCCGTAATGTTGTTGTTGATTTCATAGGCAGAGTTGGAGAAAGCCATGGAAAGGGCATTGCCGCCGCGGCTACCATTGGTGGTATTGGATGAGCTTACACCCACATCACGTTTGGAACGGAAGAGGTTACCCCGGATGCTGAGTTTGTGTTTGTCGTTGATGTTCCAATCCAAACGGGCAACAGCTTTGTCGCTCTGGGTTTTGAAAGGATAACCTTGGTAATCACCGGGATTGTAATTGAAATTGGTGACCAAATAGTTTTTCAAGGTTTCCAAGTCGTTTACCCGAACACGGGTAACATTTCCGGTGGGGGCTACCGCACCATTGCTGGCATCGGCCACCCATGTGGTTCCAATGTCGTTGCGGCGTTCGCCTTCATAGTTGGCAAACCAGAACAGTTTGTTCTTGATGATGGCGCCACCCAAGCTGGCACCAAATTGCTTCACGTCAAAAGCAGTGGTGACTACGTCTTGTTTGCCATCTTGGCCAGCTTTTGTTCCCACGAAACCTTCGTTTTGGGTGTTGTAAAAAGCAGTACCATGCATGGTGTTTGTACCTGATTTGGTGACCGCATTGATGCTGGCTCCTGTAAAGCCCGCATCGCGCAAGTTGTAGGGAGAAATGTTCACTTGGATTTCTTGCAAAGCATCCAAGGAGATGGGAGCAGAGTTGGTTTGACCACCATTCAAGGCACTCAAGCCAAAAGAGTTGTTGAAAATAGAACCGTCCAAAGTAAAGTTGATGGCACGGCTGTCTTGTCCCGCAAAAGACAAGCCATTGGATTGGGGCACCAAACGGGTCAAGTCATTGATGTTCCGGCGAATGGTGGGCAAAGATCCTATCAACCTAGAATTGATGTTGGTGGATACGCCTTTGCGGTCTTTGGAAATCAACGCAGCTCTTCTGTTGGCAGCACCTGTTACGGTTACTTCTGTTAATTCAGATTTGGCGTCCAATAATGTTACATCTACGACAGCTGGTTCGCCCAACTGAATGGTGATGTCGGTCACTGTTTCTGTTTTGAGGCCCACATAAGTGAAAGTAACTTTGTAGGGTCCGCCAATGCGCAAAGCAGGAACGGTGTACTTTCCAGAAGCAGTGCTCACAGATTTGTAGCGGCTACCAGAAGGTTCATGAATGACTTCTACAGATGCACCACTCAAAGGAGTGTTTTTGGCATCCTTGATGATACCGGTGAGGGTACCGGTAGTGTTTTGCGCCATGGCTGCAACTGTTCCAAGCAGAACCGTTAACAGGAGTGCAAATTTTCTCAAGATTCTCATATTGATTGTTTTGTGCCGCAAAATTACCCCTAAATTGGCTTTTGACCCAAAATCTTGTTAAAATAATGATTCCATAACCTGCGCCACAAAAGGGC
>RDYY01000481.1 GCA_004293505.1 Sphingobacteriia bacterium
GGGTCAACCAAGTAGACCTGAAAGCCGCGGCCCAAGCGGGTGTCACGGTGTTTAATGCGCCTTACAGCAATACCCGCAGTGTGGCCGAGCTGGTCATTGGGGCCAGTGTGATGCTGATCCGCCGCATCTTAGACAAGAACACCGCCGCCCACCAGGGCATTTGGCTGAAGGAAGCCAAGGGCAGTTTTGAGCTGAGGGGAAAGACCTTGGGCATCATTGGCTATGGCAACATTGGCTCTCAGGTCAGCGTCCTGGCCGAAGCCATGGGACTAAAGGTGCGCTTCTACGACATTGAAACCAAACTGCCCCTGGGCAATGCCCAATCGGCCAAAAGCTTGAAAGAGGTGTTGCAGGTGGCCGATATTGTTTCCTTGCACGTGCCCGAAACGGCCCAGACCAAGAACCTGATCAACAAGGCTTCATTGAAGCTGATGAAGCCAGGGGCTTTGCTGATCAATTATGCCCGCGGCGAAGTGGTAGACTTGAAGGCTTTGGCAGCGGCTTTAAAGGAGGGTCATTTGGGCGGTGCGGCATTGGATGTGTTTCCTTGGGAGCCCGAGAAAAACGGGGATGCTTTTGAAACCCCTGTGCAGGGTTTACCCAACGTGCTTTTGACGCCCCACATTGGTGGCTCTACCGAAGAAGCCCAACAAAACATTGGCGAAGACGTGTCCATTAAATTGTTTCAATATTTAGAGCGGGGCATTACCACGGGATCGCATTCGGTGCCGGCCATTGCATTTAGAGCGGGGCATTACCACGGGATCGCATTCGGTGCCGGCCATTGCCTTGCCACCGATTGAAGGCGCCCACCGCATTTTGCACATCCACAAAAACGTGCCCGGTGTGCTCAGCGCCATCAACACCACCTTGGCCACCAACCACATCAACATTGTGGGCCAATACCTGAAAACCAATGACAGCATAGGTTATGTGGTACTGGACGTGGACCGCCAGTTGTCCAAAAAGGCTTTGGAACTGCTGCGCACCGTGGACCACAGCATCAAGGTGAGGATGTTGTACTAGGGTCTGC
>RDYY01000010.1 GCA_004293505.1 Sphingobacteriia bacterium
GCTTTTGCTGAGTGGTACTATGGTCCACAAGAACGCCGGCTATTTGCCTATCAATTCAGTGCCAAGGAACAATTGGGCTTCTTTCAAGACATCAAGGCCAACATCAGTTACCAAGACATAGCTGAAAGCCGCATCACGCGGCGCTTTCAGAGCAACAACAAAGATTATCGGTGGGAAAACGTTGACGTGTTTGGCTTGAGCCTTGACCTGAAGCACAGCAGCGAGAAACACGAATTACAAGTGGGGGCAGAGAGTTATACCAATTTTGTACGATCAACTGCGGAAAGAAGAAACATTGTTTCAGGGGCTTTGTCCCGCATTACTACAAGGTATGCCGATGGCCCCACCACCCAAGCATCTCAAGCCTTGTATGCACAACACACGTACAAAATAAATTCCCGCTGGACCCTCAACGAGGGATTGCGTTTGAATGCCGTTCAATTGAATGCCGTATTTGTGGACACAGCTTTGACGCGCTTTCCTTTTACCCGGGCAAACCAAAACAATTTGGCATTGACGGGTAACCTGGGTTTGGTATATGTGGCCAATGAAACCACCCGCACTGCGCTGGTGTTGAGCAGTGGTTTTCGGGCACCCAATGTAGATGACCTTTCCAAAGTATTTGATACCCGTGTGGGCGCTGTGGTGGTGCCCAATACCAACTTGAAACCTGAATACACTTACAACGCAGAATGGAACCTGAACCATTATGGCAAACGGTTTCAATATGGGGGGGCTTTGTTCACCACCTTGTTCAACAATGCCTTGGTGGTAGATAAATTTCAATTCAATGGGCAAGACAGCATTGTATTCAATGGCATCAAGAGTGGTGTGTTTGCCGTGCAAAACAAAGCCCGTGCTTTTGTGTGGGGATTCAATGCCCATGCTGGTTGGACCATTGTTCCAGGGACTTCATTGGAAGGAGTGGTAACCTATACCCATGGCCGTTATACCGACCAAAATGGGGCTAAAATTCCTTTGGACCACGTGCCCCCTGTTTATGGGCGAGTGGGCATCAAGCACGTGGCCAAGATTTGGAACGCCGAGTGCTATGCCCTGTTCAACGGCTGGAAAAGAATTGGCGATTACAATCCCAATGGGGAGGACAACCAACAGTATGCCACCCCAGATGGGATGCCGGCTTGGACCACTTTCAACATCAGGGCAGCGGCCAACCTGGGCAAGACCTTGACCTTGCAAGTATTGTTGGACAATTTAACCGACTTGAATTACCGCTATTTTGCCAGTGGCTTTTCGGCCCCGGGCAGAAATGTTTCGCTTTCCTTGCGTTGGCGTTGGTAGGCAGGAACGAATGGGGTTACTTTGCAAGATGGAGATCAAGACAGCCGATTACCTCATTTCCAATGCTGACCAAGCCCAATGCCCGGCACCAGACAGGGCCGAGTTTGCTTTCATTGGCCGCAGCAATGTGGGCAAGTCTTCCTTGATCAACATGCTTTGCCGCAACAACAAGTTGGCCAAAACATCGGCCTCGCCAGGAAAGACACAACTGATCAACCATTTTCAAGTGGTGAGCAGCACGGGTGCCAAATCCAGCACACCTTGGTATTTGGTGGACTTGCCCGGTTATGGCTATGCCAAGATTTCCCAAAGCGATCGCCGGCGTTGGGAACAAATGATTGAAAACTATTTGCGCAAGCGACCCAACCTCACCCAGGTTTTTGTATTGGTGGATGCGCGCCACAAGCCACAAAAAATTGACTTGGCTTTTTTGTCCCAGTTGGACAAGTGGGGCATTCCTTTTTCGGTGGTATTTACCAAGACCGACAAAGAAAAACCCACTGTGGTAGAAAGAAATGTACAAGCGTTTTTTGATGCTTTGCGCGAAACCTGGCAATTTTTGCCCCGCCATTTTGTGACCAGCTCAGAAAAAAAACTGGGAAGGGAAGCAGTCCTGGATTTTATTGCCGACTGTTTGGGCCAATTTCAAGCACCCGCCAAGAAATAGGTTCAATGGGCCCCAGGATGATGTGTTGCTGAGTGGCTTAATGGGCCCACAAAGCACGGATGGCAGCTGCTTTCAGCAAACATTCTTCATATTCTGATGGGGGAGAGCTGGCAGCAGTGATGCCACTGCCTACACCATAGCGCAGGGTTTGGGTTTCAGCGTTGTAAAAGAGGCTTCGGATCACCACATTGAAATCAAAATCTCCCGAGGGGGTAAAATAGCCTACAGCACCAGAATACAATCCCCGCGGTGCATTTTCGTAAGTGGCAATCAGGTCCAAGACTTTTGCTTTGGGGGCTCCGGTCATGCTGCCCATGGGGAAACAAGCACCAAAAATTTGGCTGGGCAAAACACCTGCTAAGACTTTTCCTTGAATGGTAGAAATCATTTGGTGCACTTGTGGAAAGCGGTAAAGGCCAAACAATTCACTCACTTCTACACTTCCTGGTTGGCACACACGGCTCATGTCGTTGCGCACCAAATCCACCACCATGACATTCTCTCTTTTTTCTTTGGCACTCTCTCCCAAGGCTTTTTGCAAAACCTGGTCTTGGGTGGCATTGTTCAAGTCGCGCGGCGCTGTTCCTTTGATGGGCTGGGAAAAAAGGGTATCTCCTTTTTTTTGCAAAAACCGTTCAGGACTGGCACAGCACAAATAAGCATTTTCTTTTTTGTAGTAGGCCGAAAAGGGATTGGGTGAGGCGTTTACCAAGTGCCGATACACTTGCAAGGTATCCACCTTGGCTAGAGCTTGAAAATATTGGCAAAAATTGATTTCATAACAATCGCCCCGGTGTATGTGGTCCAAGATTTTTTCTAAACGCAACAAGTATTCTTCCCGGGACATCAAGGGCTGAAAATTGGCCTGGGGCAAATCTTGTAAAGGCGGCACCACTGTTTCTTGAATGGCTGCCCAAATGAGATGGGGGTCTTGGTAACTGTGAACGTGTAAAACATTGCCTTGGAGCTCCAAAACTGTTTCTGGCACATAAAAAAAAGCGGGACCAAATGCTTCAGGGTCAGGTGCCACTTGGGGATGGGGAAACCCCAAATGACCAAAAATCCAATTTTCTTGGGCTCCTACCCATTGGTCCAAGACAGACAGGTCGCTGGTGGGTGCATGAAAAGGAGAAATACCAGCGGCAGCCACCATGTTGGTGCTGGTAAAGTGTAAAGGCAAATCACTTGCACGGTCCGAAACACTGGAACTGTCTAAATCATGGGCAACAGCCGTCTCCAAAAAACTACAAATGCTGTACTGGTTGGTCCAATACAGCATTTGCGCTTGGGTTTGCTGGGGATCGGTTAGAACAAACCGAGCCGAAGAAAAGGGTTTAGAAATCATCTTCTTCTTCGTCGTCAAATCCACTGTTCTTGTCGTTGAACAAATCAAATTCCTTGAAGTCGTCGTCCATTTTAAAATCGTCGTCTTCTTTTTCTTTTTTGGCACCAGACCCACCACCTGTTTTTTTGGATTTGCTTTTGGGCAGGTCAAACTCATCAAAGTCGGGATCCCAGCTGTCGTCTTCTTCTGGCTTTTCCCAATCGTCACTTTCTTCATCGTCTACCTCATCCTCATCGTCTTGGTCTTTTGCAGCCGATGAAGTTTTGCCTGCTTTCTTTCCAGGTTTTTTTCCTGCTGTCGATTCTTCTATTTCATCCTCTTCCTCTTCTTCATCGTCTTCTTGGCGAGAGGGTTTGGCAACTGATTTTCCATCGGCATTTTTAGGCCGTGGTGTGGGGGTGGATTTCTTAGGCTTTTCAGACTTCGCAGCCATATCGCTCTTGGGTTTTACAGCGTAAAATTTGCGTGGTTCGATTAAACCACCAAAAATATTTTTTGTTCACAAAACCAGTGCCGAATTCTACAAGGGAAGGATCTGGTCTCGACCAGGTCCGTTGGAGACATATTTCACTGGAACACCAACATATTCATTGATGAATTGAATGTAAGCTTGCATGTTTTGGGGCAGGGGTGCACCTTTGGCCAATTGCGTGCTGTCGGTGTGCCATCCTGGAAAACGGGCCAGTACTGGCGTGGCTTTCATGCGTGACAATTGATAAGGCACTTCTTTGGTTTCTTTTCCATTGATGTTGTAAGCCGTGCACATTTCCAATTGCTCAAATGCATCCAAAACATCGGCTTTGGTCATGATCATTTGGGTAACCCCATTGATCATGGCAGAATATTTTAAAGCAACCAAGTCCATCCATCCGCAACGGCGGGGACGGCCCGTGGTGGCACCAAATTCATTGCCAATTTTTCTCAGCTCTTCACCCGTAGCGTCTTCTAATTCGGTGGGGAAGGGGCCACTGCCCACACGGGTGCAGTAGGCTTTGGTGACGCCCATGACTTCGCGGATTTGTTTGGGCGAAATACCCAATCCCGTGCACACACCTGCAGAAATGGTATTGGAAGATGTAACAAAAGGAAAAGTACCAAAGTCAATGTCCAACATGCTGCCCTGGGCGCCTTCGGCCAACACTTTCTTGCCCTGGGACATTTGGTTGTTGATGAAATATTCACCATTGACCACATTCAAGGTTTTCAAGAACTCAAGGGCCTCAAAAAATTCTTCTTCCCAAGCAGAAATGTCCTCTATGAAGTGGAAATTGTCCAGCAGTTTTTGGTGTTTGAGGCGGAGTTTGATGTATTGGCTGGTAAAATTCTTGTCCAGGATATCACCTACGCGCAAAGCGTTGCGACCTGTTTTGTCCATGTAAGCGGGCCCAATGCCTTTGAGGGTCGAGCCAATTTTGCTCTCCCCTTTGGCCAATTCGGATGCTTTGTCCAAAGCCCGGTGGGTGGGCACGATGATGTTGGTTCTTTCGGCAATGAAGAGGTTTTTGCGTACGTCAATCCCCATGGCTGCCACGGCATCACACTCTCTTTTCAAGGTAACGGGGTCCAAGACCACGCCACCCCCAATGATGTTGATTTTATTTTGGTGAAAAATGCCAGAAGGAATCTGGTGCAAGACCATTTTTTTGCCTTCTACGTACAGGGTATGCCCAGCGTTGGGTCCGCCTTGGAACCGGGCCACAATGTCGTAGCCAGGTGCAAAATAATCGACAATTTTTCCCTTGCCTTCATCCCCCCATTGCATCCCCAAAATAACGTCTACCATAAGTTGTTGGTCTAAGGGGCAAAAATAGGGCAAGGCCTTTGCCTTCCCTAATTATTTTTCTTCTTCCACGCGGTCCACGGTTTGGATGCCGTTCAGGGCTTTGAGGCGGTCCACCAATTCCTCTAATTCTTCTTTGTCGTGCACAAAAACCCGGATATTCCCTTCAAAAAATCCTTCTCGAGAATCAATGCTCAGTCCCGAAATATTGATCTTTAGGTCGCCACTGATGACATTGGTGATTTTGTTGATGACGCCCACATCGTCTAAACCAATGATGCGCAAACCGGTGAGGAAGGAAATTTCTTTGTTTTTGGCCCATTTGGTCTTGACCACCCGGTGGCCATAATTGGCCAAGAGTTGGGTGGCATTGGGGCAGGAAGTGCGGTGAATGATGAGGCCCTTGCCCGTGCTCACAAAGCCAAACACGTCGTCGCCCGGGATGGGGTTGCAACACTTGGCCAAATTGTACATGATCTTGTCACTGGATTCGCCAAAAATGACCAACTCGGAATCTTTTTTGTTGGCCAGGCGCTGGGCCGAGTCGGGAACAGGCTCTTGGATGACGGGCTTGGGCTTGGGAATGTCCAAGCGGTCCCCAATGACTTGAAAAGTTTTGAGTTCTTTCAGGTCAATGGATTTGTTGGCAATTTTATAGTGGAGGTCCAAAATGGAATTCACTTTGTAAAAAACCACCAATTCTTCCAGGTTTTCTCGGCTGGCCGATGCGCCTTGGGCTTCCAATTTTCTTTGCAAGAGGTATTTTCCTTCTTCTGCAATTTTTCTTTTCTCTTCTCTTAAAGAGTCCTTGATTTTGTTTTTGGCTTTGGCCGTGACCACCAAGGACAACCAGTCTTCGCTGGGTTTTTGTTTGTTGGAAGTAATGATTTCCACTTGGTCGCCGCTGCGCAACTTGTGGCCAATGGGCACCAATCGGTGGTGTACTTTGGCACCAATGCATTTGGAACCAATGGCCGAGTGGATGGCAAAAGCAAAATCCAAAGCCGTGCTGCCCGTGGGCAACATTTTTACTTCTCCTTTGGGGGTATAGACATAAATTTCCTCGGCCAAAAACGAGGTCTTGAAATCTTGCAAAAAATCTACCCCATCGGTGTCGGGCGCACTCAATACTTCCCTGATCTGGCCAAACCACTTGTCAAAGCGGTCTTCGTCTTGGTTGCCCTCTTTGTATTTGAAATGCGCCGCCAAACCCTTTTCGGCAATTTCGTTCATGCGCTTGGTGCGGATTTGTACTTCAACCCATCGGCCCTGCGGTCCCATTACTGTGGTGTGCAAAGCTTCATAACCATTGCTTTTGGGATTGCTGAGCCAATCGCGCAAGCGTTCTGGGGAAGGGTTGTATTCATCGGTGACCATGGAATAGACTTTCCAACAATCTTCTTTTTCTTTTTCGGCGGGTGAATTCAAAATGACCCGGATGGCAAAGAGGTCATAGACTTCATCAAAACTGACCTGCTTTTTTTTGATTTTGTTCCAAATGGAGTGAATGCTTTTGGGCCGACCATAAATCTCAAAATCAAAATGTTGGGCCTGTAGCTTTTCTTTCAGCGGGCGAATGAATTCATTGATGTAGCGGGTGCGTTCGCGGCGGGTCTCTGACAGTTTGCGCGCAATTTCGCGGTAAGCATCGGGCTCCATGTATTTCATGGAAAGGTCTTCCAATTCGGTCTTGACCGTGTAGAGACCCATGCGGTGGGCCAGGGGCGCATAGACCCAAACCGTTTCGGATGCAATCTTCAATTGCTTTTCGCGCTTCATGTGGTCCAGGGTGCGCATGTTGTGCAAACGATCGGCCAGTTTGATCAAAATAACCCGGGGATCATCGGTGAGGGTGAGCAGGATTTTTTTGAAATTCTCTGCTTGCTGGCTGGTATTGGTATCAATGACATTCGAGATCTTGGTGAGGCCATCTACAATTTTGGCGATCTCGATGCCAAATTCTCTTTCAACGTCTTCCAAAGAAATGTCCGTGTCTTCCACCGTGTCGTGGAGCAGCGCACAGATGGTGCTGCGCACCCCCAAACCAATTTCTTCTACGCAAATCATGGCCACGGCAATGGGGTGAAGGATATAGGGTTCGCCGCTCTTGCGCCGCATGGATTTGTGGGCTTCAGCGGCCATTTCAAAAGCATGGCGCACCAATTCCTTGTCGCCCTTTTTAAGCTTGGGACGCAAACTGCGCAACAAAGCCCGGTAATGGCGAATGATTTCTTTTTTTTCCTGCTCGGCATTCAAGGTATAGCGAAGCGGAGTGGCCTGGATGTCTGTTGGCAGGGTTTCTTCCATACCCTTCGAAGATACAAAAACTGGCCTATGATTGGGGCAGGCTGCTTAATTTAGGGGCATGCGAAAATGGGGAAACTGGCTGTATGCCAAGCGGTTTTATGTGTTAGTGTGTACATTGCTCTTGGGATTTTTTGTCCCCCCGGTAGAAGGCAAAACGGCTTTTAATTTGGTGTATAAATTGGTGAGCGTTACCGTCATGCTCTTGACGTCGGCCAATTTTATCCAACGCAAGAAAAAGCATTTGCGGGCCGCTTGGTTCCTCTTTGGTTTGCTCAACATTGTTTTGGCGATTTACCTCAGTTTTTACCCCGATGAGCCAGCTTTGGAACGCTCCCGCGATGAATTGCTCTTGTTGTTTTTCTTGGTCATTACCGTGAGCTTGGTGCAGCAAATTTTTGCCATTCCCAAGGTTACGGCCGATGTTATTCTGGGCTCTTTTTGTGGTTTTTTGTTGATGGGCATCATCAGTTTTTTGTGCTTCTCCATCCTGGAAAGTTTGGTGCCTGGATCCATTGGCTACCAAGGACATGCTGCCCCCATCGCCCCTGGTAAAATCTTTTATTTCGCCTTTACTTGTTTGACCACCGTGGGTTTTGGCGACATCGTGGCCAAAAACCTCTATGCCCAACAATTGGCCATTTTAACCGCTGTGGTGGGACAATTTTACATTGCTGTGGTAGTGGCCATTTTGATCAGTCGCTACATTCGGCACCAACCTACCGAAGTCCCTTGAGCTTTGGCTTTTAAAGGGATTCAGCCATTACCTTTGCGGCCATGTCAGCCCCCTCTCCGGAAAAAAAATCGAATTGGTTTTACTTGAAAAGGGTCTTTGCGTTTGTGCAACCCTACCAAAGCCGGTTCTGGTTGTCACTTGGTCTGGCACTTTTCATGGCTTTTGCCTCGCCCATCAGGCCTTATTTGATCCAGTTAACGGTCAACTTGGCCGTGCGGCCCGATACCTATGTGCCGGATTGGGTAAAATGGGTGAGTTTCTTGCAACCCGGTGCGGGCTTGGCTTCCTGGTTATTGGCCATCACCCTTTTTCAAGTTGGTTTCATTTTGGTAGAGACCGCCGTTCGTTTTTTGTTTTCATTTTTGACGGCCTGGGTAGGGCAACAAGTGGTGAACGATTTGCGCACCCGGGTTTATGCCAAAATCATGGGACTCAACCTGCGGCAATTTGACCAAACCCCCATTGGCACCCTCACCACCCGCACCATCAACGACATTGAAAGCATCAACGATATTTTTTCCGATGGCTTGATCCCCATTTTGGCCGATTTGTTGACCATTTTGGTCACTTTGGTGACCATGTTTTGGATGGACTGGAAACTGACTTTGATTGCCTTGGCCCCCTTTCCCTTCATGATGGTAGCCACTTACTATTTTAAAGAGAGCGTCAACAAGAGTTTTATCCAAGTGCGCAATGCTGTGGCGGCATTGAACGCCTTTGTACAGGAACACCTCACAGGAATGGCCCTTGTGCAAGCATTTGCTGCAGAAGACCGCGAATACAAGGCTTTTCAAAAAATCAACCGCCAACACCGCGACGCCAATGTCCGCGCCATTTTTGCCTATTCTGTTTTTTTTCCTGTGGTAGAAGTAGTGCTGGCCATCAGCATGGGCATTTTGGTGTGGTGGGTGGCCGATCGGTCCTTGAACGCGGGGCTCTTGGTGGCATTTATCCTCTACCTCAACCAAATTTTTCGCCCCTTGCGGGTCATTGCAGATAAATTCAATGTCCTGCAAATGGGTTTGATTGCCGCAGAGCGGGTGTTCAAAGTCCTGGACATCCAAGACCAATTGCCCCCCGATCCTCCCCATGCCCACTCGCCAACAACTTGGAAAGGTGAAATCGCCTTTGAAAATGTTTGGTTCGCCTATACCGAAGAACAGTGGGTACTGAAAAACCTCAGTTTTGTGGCCCGACCCGGTCAAACCCTGGCACTGGTGGGACACACGGGCAGTGGCAAAACTTCGGTCATCAGTTTGTTGAACCGACTGTATGTGCACCAAAAAGGCAAGATCCGCATTGATGGGGTGGCCACAGAAGACTTTAGCGTACAGGCCCTGCGCAAGGGCATTGGCGTAGTGTTACAAGATGTCTTTTTGTTTTCGGGGTCGATATTGGATAACATCACTTTGCGCAACCCCGCCATCAGCCGGGCGGCAGCAGAACAAGCCGCCACCCTCATGGGTTTGCACGATTTCATTCTAAACCTTCCCGGAGGATACGATTATGCAGTGATGGAACGCGGCGCTACCTTGAGTTTGGGCCAAAGGCAATTGATTTCTTTTGCCCGCGCCTTGCTGTACAATCCTGCCATCTTGGTCTTGGACGAAGCCACTTCCAGTGTAGACAGCACCAGTGAGGTATTGATCGAGAAAGCCATTGAAACCCTGGTCAAGGGAAGAACCGCCGTGGTGATTGCTCACCGCCTCTCCACCATCCGCAAAGCCGACCAGATTTTGGTCTTGGACCGAGGGGAATTGGTTGAACAGGGTACCCATGAATCCCTTTTGGCCCAAGGGGGTCGATATGCGGCTTTTTGCGAGATGCAGTTTTCAAAAAAGAAAGCCCTTTTGGGCTGAGCTTTCCCCCCTTCTCCTTATCTTTGCCGCAAATTTGGAGACGGGTATGGTTTCAAGAAGCATCAAATCTTTACTGGTATTGGCTTTCAGCGTTTTTCTGCTGTCGGCTCCTGTAGTGGCCCAACACACCGAAGAAGCGGCTCCTGCAGCCCATGCCGAGGCCTCGGCCTTTGATCCCGCCAAATTGATCATGGAACACATCATGGACGCCCATGAATTCCATTTTTTTAGCTTGGGCGAGAAACACATCAGCCTTCCCCTTCCCGTTATCCTTTATTCTCCCCAACGCGGTCTCTCTGTTTTCTCCTATGGCAAATTCCACCATGGGCACGAAGTGTACGAGGGTTACAAATCTGAAGAAGGACACATTGTACCCGTTAACGCAGCAGGAGAGCACGATGCCAGCATAACCGTTTACGACTTTTCGCTGACCCGCAACGTGGTGCAAATGCTGATTGCCTTGACCATCTTGGTGGTCTTGATGGTTGGGGTGGCCAACAAGTACAAAAAGAATGGCGCCAAAGTGGCCCCTTCTGGTTTTCAAAATGCCGTGGAGCCCGTCATTACATTTGTGCGCGACGAAGTGGGCAAACCCAATTTGGGACATGCTTACGAAAAATACATGCCTTATTTGTTGACCGTGTTTTTCTTTATCCTGATCAACAACCTCTTGGGATTGATTCCTGGATCGGCCAATGTAACCGGTAACATTGCTTTTACCATTGTCTTGGGTGTCATCAGCTTTTTGGTCATTTTGTTCAGCACCAACAAGCATTTCTGGGCCCATATTTTCAACCCACCTGTTCCGGGTTTTGTGAAACCCATTTTGGTGCCTGTTGAATTCTTGGGCATATTCACCAAGCCCTTTGCCCTCATTGTGCGTTTGTTTGCCAACATGGTAGCAGGCCACATTGTGATCACTTGTTTTGTGATGTTGATTTTCATTTTTGGTGCCATGAGCAAAGTAGCAGGTTGGGGTTTTGCACCTGTTTCCTTGGCCTTCACCATTTTTATTTACCTGATTGAAATCCTGGTGGCCTTTATACAAGCTTTCATCTTCACTAACCTGACCGCTGTATTCATCGGCCAGAGCCGCGAAGGTGCGCATGACGAAGCCCACCATTAATTTTTTATTCATTCTCTAAAACACAGATTATGTCTTTGATCAACACACTGTTGGATGTTAGCATGAGCCACTTGGGTGGTGCTATCGGTGCCGGTTTGGCCGCTATTGGCGCTGGTATTGGTATCGGTCAGATTGGTAAAGGTGCAGTAGAAAGCATTGCTCGCCAGCCTGAAGCTTCTAACGACATCCGTGCCAACATGATCCTGACTGCCGCTTTCGTTGAGGGTGTTGCCCTTTTCGCGGTTATTGCAGGTATCCTGGCTGTATTGAAAGCCTAGTGGCCCACATCATTACTGCGCGGCAAGCACAGGGCGAGCTGCGCAGTAATCTTTTGTCTGAATGAATTAAACGCACACACATGGAACTCTTATTACCCGGATTAGGACTGTTGTTTTGGACCTTGATTGCCTTTTTGGCCGTCTTCTTTATCCTGAAAGCATTTGCTTGGCAGCCCATTTTGTCTTCCTTGAAAGAAAGAGAAACCGGTATTGCCGATGCCATTGCCTCTGCCGACAAAGTGAAAGCCGAAATGGCCGCTTTGAAGAACGAGAACGAAACCTTGATGGCCCAAGCCCGCGAAGAAAGGGCCCAGATGATCAAGGAAGCCAAGGACACAGCTGACCGCATGGTGGCCGAAGCCAAGGACAAAGCCAAGTCTGAATACGACCGTATTTTGGCCGATGCACAACAAGCCATTACCCAGCAAAAAAATGCTGCCCTCACCGATGTGAAAAACCAAGTAGGTGCTTTGGTGATTGAAGTGGCCGAAAAAGTATTGAGCCGCGAATTGGCCAACAAAACCGAGCAAGAGAACTACATCAAATCCTTGGCCGATACTGTAAAATTGAACTAATCCATGTCCCAATCCAGAATAGCAGATCGGTACGCCAAAAGCCTCATGGACCTTGCCATTGAAAAGGACCAGTTGGAGGCTTTGCGCAGCGACATGCAAACCGTGAAAATAGCTTGCAAAGACAGCCAAGAACTGGCTACCCTCTTGAAGAGCCCCGTGGTAAAAGCCGACCAGAAAAACAAAATCTTGTCTGCCATCTTTGCCGGTAAGCTGTCCGAATTGGCTTCAGCCTTTTTGGCCTTGTTGGTGCGCAAGGGCCGCGAAGCCGACTTGGCTGGCGTAGCCCAAGCTTTCTTGCAACAATACAATGCCCTCAAAGGCATCCACGAAGTAAAACTGACCACGGCTGCAGAAATTTCTACAGAGATGAAAGAGGGATTTGCTGCCAAACTGAAAGAAGCCATGGGTTTTGCCAACATTGAGTTGGAAACCAAAACCGATCCCGCTTTGATTGGTGGATTTGTATTGGAGTTTGACCAACAACAAGTGGACGCTTCCATTGCCCATGACCTGCGTGAACTCCGCAAGTCTTTCTCAGAAAACCTTTACATACAGAATCTTCGATAAATACAAACCTTTATAAACAGCATACACATGGTAGCCATTAAACCAGATGAAATTTCCGCGATCCTGAGACAACAACTCGGGAATTTCAACGCCTCTGCCGAACTGGAAGAAGTAGGTACTGTATTACAAGTGGGTGACGGTATTGCCCGCGTTTACGGCCTGAACGGTGTTCGCAGTGGTGAGCTCGTCGTATTTGAAAACGGTGTCAAAGCCATTGCCCTCAACTTAGAAGAAGACAACGTGGGTGTGGTATTGATGGGCGAAAGCGCCGGCATCAAAGAAGGCGCAAAAGTGAAACGTACCGGTCAAATTGCATCCGTAAAAGTAGGAGAGGGCGTGGTAGGCCGCGTCATCAATACTTTGGGCGAACCCATTGATGGCAAGGGCCCCATTACCGGTGATTTGTATGAAATGCCCTTGGAGCGCAAAGCCCCAGGTGTTATCTACCGTGAGCCCGTAAAAGAACCCCTCCAAACAGGTATCAAAGCCATTGATGCCATGATTCCCATTGGCCGTGGTCAAAGGGAATTGGTGATCGGTGACCGCCAGACCGGTAAGACTGCCATCTGTATCGATACCATCATCAACCAAAAAGAATTTTACGATGCTGGTCAACCCGTGTATTGTATTTATGTAGCGGTGGGACAAAAAGCGTCTACCGTTGCAGGTGTGATGAAGACCTTGGCCGACAATGGTGCCATGGCTTATACCACCATCGTATCGGCTTCTGCGGCTGATCCTGCTCCTTTGCAGTTCTACGCGCCTTTTGCCGGTGCTGCGATTGGTGAGTTCTTCCGCGATACTGGTCGTCCTGCTTTGATCATCTACGATGACTTGTCTAAGCAAGCCGTGGCTTACCGCGAGGTTTCCTTGTTGTTGCGCCGTCCCCCAGGTCGTGAAGCTTATCC
>RDYY01000011.1 GCA_004293505.1 Sphingobacteriia bacterium
TTGTTGGAGAAAGTAGAGAAAGTGCACCAACAAAATGTGGAAACCATCCGCGAACTCTTGTTGGACAAATTGCAAACCTTGTTGAAAGACAAAGCCTCTGCTGGTGTCAGCAACAATTTTGGTGAATCTTTGATTGGCAAAGGCGCCAAGTTCAATGCCAAGAACCTTTCTGTGATCGACTACCAGAACGTGAACCCTTTGGGTTGGACCAGCGATGCCAAGACCGATGACCAAATCAATACCCTCCTGCACAATTTCAATATTCGTTACAACGAAGAATTGGGTCGCTACAAGCGCGAGAAATTCAACATCTCCATTGGTGATGAATTGCCTGCTGGTGTCCTGAAACTGGCCAAGGTTTACTTGGCGGTGAAGCGGAAACTGAAAGTAGGGGACAAGATGGCGGGTCGCCACGGTAACAAAGGGATTGTGGCCAAAATTGTCCGCGCCGAAGACATGCCTTTCATGGAAGACGGAACGCCAGTTGACATTGTGCTGAACCCCTTGGGTGTACCTTCTCGGATGAACTTGGGACAGATTTATGAAACCATTTTGGGCTGGACCGGTAAGGTCTTGGGTACCCGCTTTGCGACCCCCATTTTTGATGGTGCCAGCACCGACCAAATCGAGCAATATTGCAAGGATGCCAACATCCCCCGCAATGGCCATACCTATCTCTACGATGGAGAAACCGGAGAGCGCTTCCACCAGAAAGCTACCGTTGGGGTGATCTACATGATCAAACTCCACCACATGGTAGACGACAAGATGCACGCCCGTTCCATTGGACCCTATAGCTTGATTACCCAACAACCTTTGGGTGGTAAAGCCCAGTTTGGTGGTCAGCGATTTGGTGAGATGGAAGTTTGGGCCCTGGAAGCCTATGGTGCGGCCAATATCTTGCAGGAACTCTTGACCCTGAAATCCGATGACATCTTCGGAAGGGCCAAGACCTACGAGGCCATTGTAAAAGGAGAGAACATACCCAAAGCGGGTGTGCCCGAATCCTTCAATGTATTGGTGCACGAGCTGCGCGGATTGGGTCTTGACCTGAAATTCGACTAAGCTTTCCTTTCGCGATCCACGATTAAAAACCTTTCAAATTCTGCCTTTTAATATGGCCATCAAAAGAGAAAACAAACAAAGACCCAGCTTCTCCCAGATCACGATCAGTTTGGCTTCGCCCGACAATATCTTGGAAAGAAGTTTTGGGGAAGTGCTGAAACCCGAAACCATCAACTACCGGACCTACAAGCCCGAGCGCGATGGATTGTTCTGCGAACGCATATTCGGGCCAGTAAAAGATTATGAGTGTGCTTGTGGCAAATACAAGCGCATCCGTTACAAGGGCATCGTCTGCGACCGTTGTGGCGTAGAAGTGACCGAGAAAAAAGTACGCCGTGAGCGCATGGGCCACATCAAATTGGTGGTGCCCGTGGTGCACATTTGGTACTTCAAAAGTTTGCCCAATAAAATTGGTTATTTGCTCGGCATGAGCTCCAAGAAATTGGAGACCATCATCTACTACGAGCGCTATGTGGTGCTGCAAGGGGGTATCAAAGAAAACTTGCACATGGGCGATTTGTTGACCGAAGAAGAATACCTGGACCTCATGGACACTTTGCCCAAAGAGAACCAGTATTTGCCCGACGAAGACCCCCAAAAATTCATCGCCAAAATGGGTGCCGAAGCCGTTCACGGTTTGCTGGAACGCATTGACTTGGATGAACTCAGTTTCTCTTTGCGCAATGCTGCGGCCAATGAAACCTCTCAACAGCGCAAGGCCGATGCTTTGAAGCGTTTGAGTGTGGTAGAATCTTTCCGCGATGCTTCTACCCGTATTGCCAATCGTCCTGAGTGGATGGTGATGCAATACATTCCTGTTATTCCCCCCGAACTCCGTCCTTTGGTACCATTGGATGGGGGTCGTTTTGCCTCTTCCGATTTGAACGATCTTTATCGCCGGGTCATCATCCGCAACAACCGCTTGAAGCGTTTGTTGGAGATCAAAGCGCCAGAAGTGATCTTGCGCAATGAAAAGCGCATGTTGCAAGAAGCCATTGACTCTCTCTTTGACAACAGCCGCAAATCCAATGCCGTCAAGGCCGAAGGTGGTCGTGCATTGAAGTCCTTGAGTGATGTGTTGAAGGGCAAGCAAGGTCGTTTCCGCCAAAACCTCTTGGGTAAGCGGGTAGACTATTCTGGTCGTTCGGTGATCGTGGTAGGGCCTGAACTCAAAATCCATGAGTGTGGTTTGCCCAAAGACATGGCAGCCGAACTCTTCAAACCATTTGTGATCCGTAAATTGATCGAGCGCGGTATTGTGAAAACAGTCAAGTCTGCTAAGAAATTGGTAGACCGCAAAGAAGCAGTGATCTGGGACATCTTGGAAAACATCCTCAAGGGTCACCCCGTATTGCTGAACCGTGCCCCAACGTTGCACCGTTTGTCCATCCAAGCTTTTCAACCCAAATTGGTAGAAGGCAAGGCCATCCAGTTGCACCCCTTGGTTACTTCTTCTTTCAACGCCGACTTTGATGGTGACCAAATGGCCGTGCACGTGCCCTTGAGCCATGCCGCCATCTTGGAAGCCCAGTTGTTGATGTTGTCATCACACAACATCCTCAACCCCCAAAATGGTACGCCCATCACCCTGCCTTCTCAGGACATGGTATTGGGATTGTATTACATCACCAAGGGTAAGAAAACCAACGAAACAGAGACCATCAAGGGCCAAGGAATGACCTTCTACAGCACCGATGAAGTCCTGATCGCTTACAACGAAAACCGCGTTGACTTGCACGCCAACATCAAGGTGAGAACCAATGTGCGGGAACAAGGTCAACTGGTGAAAAAAATCATCGAAACCACGGTGGGCCGCGTGTTGTTCAACCAGCATGTACCTGTTGAAGTAGGTTTTGTCAACGCCCTGCTCACCAAAAAGAGCTTGCGTGAAATCATTGGTGACATCATCAAAATCACCGATGTGCCCAAGACAGCTAAATTCTTGGACGACATCAAAACCCTTGGGTTCCGCATGGCCTTCCGCGGTGGCTTGTCCTTTAGTGTCAACGACTTGATTGTTCCTGAAATCCGGAACGAGATGTTGGATGGCGCCAAAGCCGAAGTAGATGAAGTGTGGGAAAGCTACAACATGGGTCTGATCACCAACAACGAAAGATACAACCAGGTCATTGACATCTGGGGTCGCGTGGACATGAAGATCACCGAAACCCTGATCCGTGAAATGGCCATTGACAAACAAGGTTTCAACTCAGTTTACATGATGTTGGACTCAGGTGCCCGTGGTTCCAAAACCCAGGTAAAACAGCTGGTGGGCATCCGGGGATTGATGGCCAAGCCCAGAAAAAGTGGCAGCACAGGTTCTGAGGTCATTGAAAACCCCATCTTGTCTAATTTCAAAGGTGGCTTGAACGTATTGGATTATTTCATCTCTACCCACGGTGCCCGCAAGGGTCTGGCGGATACAGCCTTGAAAACTGCCGATGCGGGTTACCTGACCCGTCGTCTGGTAGACGTTTCCCAAGATGTGGTCATCAGCGAAGAAGATTGTGGTACCCTCCGCGGTATTGCCACCACGGCCCTCAAAGACAACGAAGACGTGATTGAGCCCTTGGCAGATCGCATCGAAGGCCGTACTTCCTTGCACAATGTTTACCACCCCCTGACCGACGAATTGATCATTGTAGCAGGCGAAGAAATTTCTTCCGACAATGCCAAAGCCATTGAAGAAGCGGGCATTGAATCAGTAGAAATTCGTTCTGTATTGACTTGCGAAAGCAAGCGCGGTGTTTGTGTGAAGTGTTATGGTAAAAACCTGGCAACAGGATACCTGGCACAACGCGGAGACGCTGTGGGCATCATTGCTGCCCAATCCATTGGTGAACCCGGTACCCAGTTGACTTTGCGTACCTTCCACGTGGGTGGTGTAGCAGGCTCTGCTTCCATTGAATCTGGTTTGCACGCCAAATTTGATGGTACCATTCAGTTTGATGGTTTGCGCACGGTGGATGCCGTCAACAACGATGGTGAAAAAGTAAAAATCGTCATTGGTCGTACAGGTGAAGTCCGGATCATGGACTTGAAAAACGATCGCCTCCTGATCACCAACAACGTTCCTTATGGTGCCACTTTGAACATCAAAGACGGGGCCAGTGTGAAGAAAGGTGATTTGATCTGTACTTGGGATCCTTTCAACAACGTCATTGTTGCGGAATCCTTGGGTAGCATCCGATTCGACAATATCTTGGATGGCATTACTTACCGCGATGAAGCCGATGAACAAACTGGTCACCGCGAGAAAGTGGTCATTGAAACCAAGGACAAGACCAAAATTCCTACCATCATTGTAGATGGCAAGGAAGTGAAGCAATACAACTTACCAGTAGGTTCACACATTGGTGTAGAAGAAGGCGACGAAGTAAAAGCTGGCCAAGTCTTGGTGAAAATTCCTCGTATTCTCGGAAAACTCCGTGACATCACTGGGGGTCTGCCCCGAGTGACCGAGCTCTTTGAAGCCCGGAACCCTGGTAATCCTGCCATTGTGTGTGAGATTGATGGCGTGGTGGCCTTTGGTAATGTGAAGCGTGGTAACCGTGAAATCATTGTAGAATCCAAAGATGGCATGGTGAAAAAATACTTGGTTCCTTTGACCCGCCAAATTTTGGTGCAAGATGGAGACTTTGTAAAAGCGGGAACGCCCATGTCTGATGGACAGATTGCACCTGCCGACATCCTCGCCATCAAAGGACCATTTGCCGTACAAGAATATGTGGTAAATGAGATCCAGGAAGTATATCGTCTGCAAGGTGTAAAAATCAACGACAAGCACATTGAAGTGATCGTTCGCCAAATGATGAAGAAGGTAGAAATTGTTGACGCTGGGGATACCAAATTCCTGGAAGAGGACTTGGAAGACCGTTTTGACTTCATTGATGAAAACGACCGCATTTACGACAAGAAAGTAGTGACCAATCCTGGTGAAAGCACCAAATTGCGTGCTGGCCAAATCATTACCCTCCGTGAACTGCGCGAAGAAAACTCCATCCTGCGTCGTTCTGACAAGCAATTGGCTGAAGTGCGTGATGCCAAACCTGCCACTGCCACACCAGTGCTCTTGGGTATCACCAAAGCATCTTTGGGTGTACAAAGCTGGATCTCTGCGGCTTCCTTCCAGGAAACCACCAAGGTCTTGAGCCAAGCGGCCATCCAAGGCAAGACCGATGCCATGCTGGGCTTGAAGGAAAACGTGATCACCGGTCACTTGATCCCTGCAGGTTCAGGCCAGAAAGACTTCGAAAACATGATCGTGGGCAGCAAAGAAGAGTACGAAGTACTGGCCACTACCCGCGAAGCCATGAGTTTTGACGACGAAGAATAAATCAACCGATTGACCATCTAAAGTAGGAAGTGCCCCTTCCTACTTTTTTTTAAAACTTTTATTTCGATCACATGAAAAATTTCCTCACCGGTATGTCAGTGGCCACCACCTTGGGTGTAGCCGTTTTGTTCTATTTGCATTTTGCTGGAAAAACCAGTTCTGCTCCAGCTGCCACCGCCACAGGGGCCAGCACAACTGGGTTCAAGATTGCCTATTTTGAATCAGATTCTTTGCAAAACCAATTTGAGTATTTCAAAGAAGTTCGCTCTACGCTGCAAGCCAAAGACCAAGCCAATGCCAAGCAATTGAATGAATTAAAAAACATTTTTGCCAGCAAGTACCAAGAGTTACAACGCGTGGGCAATACCCTTTCACAAGCCGAAGTGGCCAACCGCCAACAGGAGCTGGTGCAAATGGAGAAAACCTACCAAGGCAAAGAACAAATGATGGCCCAAGAAATGCAGGACGAAAGTTTCAAGAAATTACAAGATGTCAAAAAGAAAATAGAAGATTTCTTGACCACTTACAACAAGGACAAGGGCTATGCTTATGTGTTTTCCTCTGCGCCTGAATTCATGTACCTGAAAGATTCGGCGTATAACATTACGCCAGACTTGGTCAATGGCTTGAACAAGCTCTATCCCAAGAAGCAATAAGCTTTTACAACAAATCATTATCTTCATTCCCGCTCTAAAAGCGGGAATTTTTTTATGGAAAAAAACACAGCTTCATTTAAACCCACGCTGGGCCTTTTGGATGCTACCATGGTAGTGGCCGGTAGCATGATTGGTTCAGGCATTTTCATTGTCAGTGCAGACATTACCCGCAATGTGGGCTCAGCTGGCTGGTTGATAGTGGTGTGGTTATTGACAGGTTTCATGACCTTGACGGCTGCCCTGAGTTATGGGGAATTGAGTGCCATGTTTCCCAAAGCCGGAGGACAATATGTCTATTTAAAAGAATCCTACAACAAACTCACGGGCTTTTTATACGGCTGGAGTTTTTTTGCTGTGATCCAGACAGGCACCATTGCGGCGGTAGGCGTGGCTTTTTGCAAGTTTGCGGCTTATTTTTTCCCCGCTTTGGAAATGAACGATACGGATGTCTTATGGACAGTGGGCCCCATTAAAATTTATTGGGCCCAATTGGTGGCCATTGGTACCATTGTTCTGTTGACTTTTATCAATACCCGGGGGGTGGAAAGCGGTAAATGGATCCAAACCATTTTTACCGTCACCAAGCTGGCTGCTCTTTTTGGTTTGATTGTTTTTGGGTTTTTGTTGGGGGCCAAGGCCGAGATTTGGAATGCCAACTGGGCCCAACCCTTCAACCTCTCAAAAATGACCCAAGGCATCAGCAACGATGGGTCTGTGGCGGGCCTGATAACGCCCATCATGGGTGCAGGGGCTTTGGGCGCCATAGCCGCTGCCATGGTGGGTTCCATCTTCAGCAGCGATGCTTGGAACAATGTTACTTTTATTGCGGGTGAAATCAAGAACCCCCAACGCAACATTGGGCTTTCTCTTTTTCTGGGAACCCTGACCGTTACCTTGATTTATGTGGCTGCTAACCTGATGTATACCAGTGTGATGCCCATGGGTGAAATAGCCTTTTCAAAATCGGATCGGGTAGCAGTAACTGCATCCAATTTGATTTTTGGTGAAATAGGCACCTATTTGATTGCTGCCCTCATCATGGTGTCCACTTTTGGCTGCAACAATGGGTTGATCTTGGCAGGTGCGCGGGTGTACTATACCATGGCCCAAGATGGCTTGTTTTTTAAGCCAGCCGGCAAACTGAACAAGCATGCCGTTCCCGCCTGGGCTTTGTGGGCCCAATGTGTGGTGGCTTCCTTGCTTTGTCTCAGTGGCAAATACGGAGACCTCTTGGACATGGTATCTTTCATAGTGGTCATTTTCTATGTCTTGACCATTGCCGGTATTTTCATTTTGCGGCGCAAAAGACCTGATATGCCCCGGCCTTACAAAGCAGTTGGCTATCCCATTCTTCCTGCCATTTACATGTTGATGGGCATCAGCTTTTGCACGCTGTTGATTTTGTACAAACCAGAATTTACTTGGCCTGGTTTGATCATTACTTTATTGGGTATCCCACTTTATTATGTAGCTGTTGCGGGCAATAAAAAATAAAAGCATGTCTTTCGCTCCCTTGTTTGATCGGTTCACTTCACTCAAAGCTGTTGTTTTGGGTGACATCATGTTGGACACCTATTGGTGGGGACAAGTAGACCGCATTTCCCCAGAAGCACCTGTGCCCATTGTGGCTTTGGAAAGAAAGGAAGCCCGTGTGGGAGGTGCAGCCAATGTGGCGTTGAACCTGGCTGCATTGGGAGCCAAAACCCATGTGTTTGCTGTGGTTGGAGAGGATGCGGAGGGAAATGACTTGGTAGATTTACTTTCCCAAAATGGCATCCAGACCAAGGGCATACTGGCCGATCCCGATCGGCCCACCACCACCAAAACCCGCATCATGGGCAGGCACCAACAAATGATGCGCTTGGATGCCGAGACCACCCAGGATTTGTCGCCCACCATGGAAGCCAAGTTGCAAGAAAAACTCTTTGCCTTTTTGGAAAATGAAAAACCAGAACTATTGGTTTTTGAAGACTACAACAAAGGGGTATTGACTGATGGCTTGATCCGCGCTTGTGCGGCACGTTGCCGGGCTTTGGGCATTTTCACTGCCGTTGATCCCAAACGCAAAAACTTTCTCTCTTACTTAGGGGTTGATTTGTTCAAGCCCAATTTAAAGGAGGTAAAAGATGGCCTGGGCCTGTCACCAGCCCTCATTGACCTGACAGCCATGCAAGCCATTCATGCGGCCCTTGCTCAGGTGTTACACCACCGCATTTCTTTGGTGACCTTGTCCGAAAAAGGGGTGTTTTACCAAATGGAAACAGAGGCCCAATTGATTCCTACCCATGTGCGCAACATTGCCGATGTGAGCGGGGCTGGCGATACCGTCATTGCCGTAGCAGCTTTGGCCTATGTGGCATCTGGTAAAATGTCTCTCGCAGCCGAAATGGCCAATATTGCGGGCGGTTTGGTCTGCGAAGAAGTGGGCACTGCCCCCATTCGTCCCGACAGGCTCTTGGCGGAGTGTGAGCGCTTGCTCAAACCCTGAAGAATAACTTAGTTTTGACCCTCAATCATGGCCATGCACCCATTTACCATTGTTGTTCACGGCGGCGCCGGAACCATCTTAAAAGAAGACATGACTCCTGCTTTGGAAAAAGCCTACAGAGAAGGCTTGCAACAAGCCCTTGACATCGCCTATGCTGTGTTGGAAGAAGGGGGTTCGGCGGTGAATGCAGTGAAAGCAGCCATTGTTGTTTTAGAAGACAATGTGTTGTTCAATGCCGGCAAAGGATCTGTGTTTACGAAGAAAGGGGTACAAGAAATGGATGCAGCCATCATGGAAGGGACGGGCTTGGAAGCAGGCGCAGTGGCGGGAGTGCGCAGTGTACGCAACCCCATTGAATTGGCTACTGAAGTCATGCAAAACAGCAACCATGTTTTTTTGAGTGGAAAGGGTGCCAATGATTTTGCCATCAAACAAGGAGTGAAGTTAGAGCCCGACGAATATTTTTTCTCCCAGTTCCGCTACGACCAATGGAAGGCCATCCGCGACTCTGACAATTATTCTTTGGACCATACCAACCACCAATTGGATGAACTCTTGCGCGACAAAAAATTTGGAACCGTTGGGGCCGTTGCTTGTGACCAACAAGGTCACTTGGCAGCTGCTACTTCAACCGGTGGTATGACCAATAAAAAATATGGCCGCATTGGGGACAGTCCCATGATTGGTGCGGGTACTTATGCCAACAACCAGACCTGTGCCATTTCTTGTACGGGCCACGGTGAAATGTTTATCCGCTCTGTTGCCGCCTACGATGTCAGTTGTTTGATGGCATACAAAAACCTTTCTCTGGAAGCCGCCATGCAAGAAGTGGTGCACCAAAAATTGGTGGCCATGGAAGGAGAGGGGGGAATGATTGGTGTAGACGCACAAGGCATTCCCGCCATGGTCTTTAATTCTGCCGGCATGTACCGTGGGGTCCGCAGCAGCAAGGGATTGAACGAAGTAGCCATTTACAAATCCGAATGAGAAGAATTGCCCTGATAACCGCCGGTGGCGCTGGTTTGCGCATGGGAGCCGACAAGCCCAAGCAGTTTTTAACCTTGGCGGGTAAATCTTTGTTGTGCCATGCCATCTTGGCTTTTCACCAAGCTTTTGACAACATGGAATTTGTGGTGGTCTTGCCGGCCGACCAAGGTTTTCGCAAAGATTTGTTGTTGCAAGAATGTGGCCATGCTTTGGCCATCCATTTTGTGGAGGGAGGTGCTACTCGTTTTCATTCGGTGCAAAATGGCCTGCGCGCCATTGGGGCGCAACTGAAAGACCAAGCCGACGAAGCCATTGTTTTTGTTCACGACGGGGTCAGGTGTTTGGTGTCGCCCAGCTTGATCCAACGTTGTTCCCAACAAGCTTTGGAAAAAGGGTCTGCCATCCCCGTTTTGCCCGCTACCGAATCGGTACGCCTTCAAACTGCCCATGGGCACCACCCCTTTGACCGCAACCAAGTCATGCTGGTTCAAACGCCGCAAACTTTTCACAGCTCAATTTTGTTACCGGCTTTTGAACAGGAATACCAAGAAGGTTTTACCGATGAAGCCACAGTGGTAGAAGCGTCGGGTCAACTTGTTTTTTTGGTGGCGGGTGATTTCAACAACATCAAGATAACCCGTCCCATTGATCTAGAATTGGCAGCTGTATTGCTGCGCAACCGTGATTAAGTATACAAGCTGATTTCCTACACCAAAATACTGGTGCTGCTGATTTTGTCCAAGATTTGGTGGGCCACTTCCATGGCCAAGAACCCATCTATTTCTGAAACGATGGTGGGGGTGTTGTTGGCGATGGCATCAACAAAAGCTTGCAGCTCTAATTTGATGGCATTCAAAGGTTCAATGCTGGGCGTTGCGATGGCAATGGATTTGGTGCCATGTGGGGTCTCCATGTCAAAACTGAAAACGTTTTGGTCTTCCGGCTGTTTGAGTTTGATGATCTCAGTTTTCTTCTCCAAAAAATCAATGCCGATATAAGCATCTTTTTGAAAGAGCCGCATTTTGCGCATTTTTTTCATGCTGATGCGGCTGCTGGTCAGGTTGGCTACGCAGCCGTTGTTGAATTCAATGCGCACATTGGCAATATCTGGTGTGTCCGTCATCACGGCCACACCACTGGCAGCAATTTGTTTGACATCGCTTTTGACCAAACTCAATATGATGTCGATGTCGTGAATCATCAAATCCAAGATCACGCTTACTTCTGTTCCCCTGGGGTTGAATTGGGCCAATCGGTGCACTTCAATGAACATGGGCTGTAAGCTGAGGTGTTTGATGGCCAAGTAGGCAGGATTGAACCGTTCCACGTGGCCTACTTGAAACTTTACATTGGCTTCTTTGACCATGTTGACCAAGTCACGCCCTTCTTGGATGGTGTGGGTAATGGGTTTCTCCACAAAAACATGTTTGCCTTTTCGCAAAGCTTGCATACAAAGGGGGAAATGCTGTTGGGTGGGCGTGATCACATCAATGGCATCACAAGCATCCATGAGTTTGTCTGCATCTGTGAAACGCTTGAGGCCATATTTCTCTACTACTTCTTTGGCATTTTCGTGGTGTGGGTCATAAAAACCCATCAACTTGACACCTGGAATTTCCAACCAATTGTTGAGGTGAAATTTGCCCAAATGACCTACGCCAAAAACGCCCACTTTGATCATGTCCCTTCGGTTTAGCGGTAAAGATAATCAATCGAATCTTTCCCAATTGGTTTCAGCCGTAAAGTGCTCTGGATGAACCAAGGTTTGCCCTGCAGCAAATGCATGTGGGATTTCATATTTCACAAAAAATCCCAGGGCTTGGATTTTACCCTGGTAAAAAGCTTCTTTGCCGGGTACACCAGCGTCCAAGGCTTTGGTGGCAGCCAGGCCCATGCAGACCCATTGCCAACCAATGACCCAGGTTGACATCATTTCCATGAAGACCGTGGCATCGGCCAAAAACCTTTCGGTTTGTCCTTTTTCCAAATAAGGTTGAAGTTGGTGCAGGGTGTCTTGGATGACCAAGCCCAATTCCCCCATTTTTTGGGCTGCTGAGCCCAATCGGGGATCCAAACTGGCGCGGTTAAGGTCTGCTTGTACTTGTTCCATGAGCGCCGCAAAAGCTTTGCCTTTGTCTTGGATCATTTTTCTGCCCAAGAGGTCCAAGGATTGAATGCCTGTTGTGCCTTCGTACAAAGACATGATTTTTAAATCGCGGTAATGTTGTTGAACAGGAAAATCGGTTGTGTACCCATAACCGCCCAAGGTTTGAATGGCCAAAGCCGCAGAGCGGCTGCCTTGCTCAGCCGCATAGGTTTTGATGATGGGGGTCAAGATCTCTAAGAGCAAGTGGTATTTTTCTTTTTCTGCTCCGGTGCTGCCATGTACTTGGTCATAGAGTTTGTTGCAGGCTAGGCCCAATGACAAAGATCCTTCTGCAATGACTTTTTGGGTCCACAACATGCGTTGGACATCTGCATGTTCTATGATCAATACTGGTGGACGAGCCGGATCTTTCTCTCCTGGGAGTCGGCCTTGGGGTCTTTCTTTGGCATATTGCAAAGAAGCTTGGTAGGCAGCCATGGCCACAGATGCTGCGCAAAGCCCCACACTGATGCGGGCCCCGTTCATCATTTGGAACATGTAGCCCAATCCTTTGTTGGCCTCACCCACCAAATAACCATGACAATTGTCTTTGTCACCAAAAACCAAATGGGTGGTGGCATATCCCCTTTGTCCCATTTTTTGAAAGTCTCCCGCACAGTACACATCATTGTCTTCCCAACCCCCATTGCCATCTGACCTGAATTTGGGGACAATGAAAAGTGATATCCCTTTTACCCCGGCAGGTGCCCCGGGTATGCGGGCCAGGGTCAAGTGAATGAAATTAGAACAGGCTTCGTGTTGCCCTCCTGAAATGAAAATTTTATGCCCCTTGATTTGGTATTCTCCATTGGCCATTGGTATGGCTTGGGTAGTAATATCAGTCAGTGAAGAACCCGCTTGGGGCTCTGTCAAAGCCATGGTTCCTTGCCATTCTCCTGCAAAGATCTTGGGTACAAATGTTTGAATTTGTTCAGGGCTGCCAAAACTGGTGATCAAGCCTGCCGCTCCGCTGCTCAATCCCAAATAACCCTCTACACCATTGTTGGCCATCTGAAACAAATGGTGGGCAGTGCCAAATATCATCTCGGGAATTTGCATGCCGCCGTGTTCAAAAGCGGCATTGCCACCAATCCAACCCTGTTCGGCAGACAAAGGAATGATGGTCTTAAGACAGGAATGGGTGAGTACATTTCCTTTGCCATCATAGGCAACTGGGGTATCGTCCATGGCCTTGAAATAAGGGGCCATCTCTTGGTTGGCCAATTGCCGGGCCGAAGCCAACAGTTCCCGGGCTTGCTCTTTGTCTAAATGGGCAAAGCGGGGCAGGGACAAGACATCCGAAATATGGTGTACTTCTTCTAACAAGAACTGAAGAAAATACAGGTGAGCAGCAGGGATCATGCAAATGAATTAAAAGGGTAACATGCGTTTGATGCGTTTCCAACTGGCTTTCCACAGTCCTCCATCAATTTGTATCCTGCGGTCTGTGGTCCAAACCAAGGCATTGGCGTGACTGACTTCGCACAGTTTGCCATAACCTTTGTTGCGCAGCTTCAATGCCAAATAGCCATCTTCGTTGGTGCCGGGTGGATGGTTGAATCCTTCTACTGACAGGCCTTCTTCTCGCCTAAAACCTGAACAAAAGCCGTAGGCGTTCATGGCTTCGTCGCGAAAAATGGCATTGATCCACCGCGAAAAATCGGCCAAGAATTCATAAAAAAAATAAGTTACCCGGCCCGTGTTCCCAATGGGTATGAAAGCGAAATTGCCATAAGTCAGGGCATAACG
>RDYY01000316.1 GCA_004293505.1 Sphingobacteriia bacterium
GCATTGCTTGAGCAAGCATCTATCGGCTTTGTTGCCCATTGTGGCCGAGCTGATCATGGAAGCACAATTTCCGGAAGAAGAATTACAAACTTATCGGCAAAACCAACAACAACGCTTAGAAGTCAATTTAAAAAAATGTGATTTCATTGCCAATCGTTTGATTGATGAATACGTATATGGTTTTCACCATCCCTATGGCACTTATACTTCTACATTAGATTACGAAAACTTAGAACGGGCAGACCTGGTGGCTTACCACCAACAGTTTTATGCCAAAGGGAATTGTAAAATTTTTGTGGCGGGTAAACTGCCCAACCATTGGGAGACCTTGTTGGAGCAGGTCTTTGCACCCCTTCCCCTGAACCAAGAAAAGCCAGCAGAAAAAATTTTCGGGGTAGAACCCGCTACAGAAAAAAAATACCGCATCGTCAACGACGAATCAGGTGTGCAAGGTGCCATTCGATTGGCGCGTCCTTTC
Organism: Sphingobacteriia bacterium; assembly: GCA_004293505.1. Taxonomy (GTDB): domain Bacteria; phylum Bacteroidota; class Bacteroidia; order Chitinophagales; family Chitinophagaceae; genus Sediminibacterium. The sequence continues at coordinate 479 of RDYY01000316.1, forward strand.
CCCAACCGCCACCACCCCGATTTTCAAAAGGCCATGATCTTGAACAATGTATTCGGTGGTTTTTTTGGTTCACGGTTGATGAGCAATATCCGCGAAGACAAAGGATATACCTATGGCATTCACTCTTATGTACAAAACCACATCCACACTTCTGCTTGGATGATCAGTACAGAAGCGGGCCGAGAAGTATGCGAGCCCACCATTACAGAAGTGTACAAAGAGATGCAGCGCTTGGCCACTGAGCCCATTCCTGCTGAAGAATTACACTTGGTGCGCAATTATATGTTGGGATCTATTCTGGGTGAATTGGATGGGCCTTTTCAATTGATTGCCCGTTGGAAAAACTATGTCTTGAACAACCTGGACCAAGCTTATTTCTACAATAGTTTAGATATTATACGCCACACCAGTGCCGAAGAACTGCAGGAATTGGCCAAAAAATGGCTGAATCCGGCTGATTTTTATGAATTAGTGGTGGTTTAGGGTGCTTTTTACCTTTCATTCATCACGCTATTTTACCGTTCATCCCTTCTAATTTTAGAAGGGATTTTTTATGTTATTGATTTTCAAGTAGTTACGAACTTATAAATCTGCCACAAACCTATTACTGAAAATTACTTGGTACTTTGTCTTGCATAGTACCTATAAAACTCCATATCTTTGTATTGTCAAAGCAATCAAGCCAAAAACATTAAAAAATAAAAATCATGAAAACGAACAACTACAAAAAGACCTTTACGGCCTCAACCCTCTGGAGCCTGACCCGTAAGACCAGAACCCAATTGGTTCAACCCATTTTGGTTTATTAATCAACCCCTCCAAAACCAAGCACCATGGATATTCAAAACACACAGAGCCAAATGCGCAAGGGTGTCTTGGAGTTCTGTATCCTGTCGATCATTCGGCAGGGAGAAGTCTACCCCAGTGACCTGGTAGACCGGATGAAATCGGCCAACCTCCACATTTTGGAAGGAACCCTTTATCCGCTCCTCACCCGCCTCAAGAATGCCGAATTGCTCACTTACCGGTGGGTAGAAAGCAACAGTGGCCCCCCCCGCAAATATTTTGTCATGACCGATAAGGGTCTGGCCTTCTACGGAGAATTAGAAAGAACCTGGAAAGAGCTGGCCGATGCGGTACATGTCCTCACCCAACCCAACACCAACCAAAACACCGAAAACGCAGTATCATGAAAAAGGTAATCAATATTAACTTCCAGGGCAGGGTCATTCCCATTGAGGAATCGGCTTATGATGAGCTCAAGCAATATGTGGAAAGCCTGCGTCGCTTCTTTGCCAACGAAGAAGGAAAAGACGAAATCATCAACGACATTGAAGGCCGCATTGCGGAACTCTTTGGCGAAATCTTGAAAAAAGGTAGTACTTGTATTTCCGACGAAGACGTGGCCGGCATCATTGCCAGCATGGGTCGTCCCGAAGATTTTGAAGGAGAAGAAAGCAAGGTACAAAGCCAACTGGGTAGCAACCCCAATGACAACAAACAACAAAGCCAAAGCAGGACCAACAGTGGTTTTGAAGGCTTCCAACCCCGCGACCGCGTTCACCGCAACGAGGCCGATAAATTCCTGGGGGGTGTTTGTTCTGGTCTGGCCGCTTATTTCCGCATTGATCCCTCCATTGTCCGCTTGATTTTTGTTCTCTTCATGTTCAGTGGCGGAGCTGGCTTCTTGCTCTATATATTGTTGTGGATCATTTTGCCTTCCAAAGCCCTGCAGCCGGTGGCATCTACCCGCAGGCTTTACCGCAACCCTGAAGAAAAAGTGGTGGCCGGTGTAGCAGGTGGTATTGCCACTTATTTTGACATCGCGGTGTGGATTCCTCGTTTGATTTTTGCCATGCCTTTGGTCATTGGCATCATCTCATCTTTCTTCCGCTCGGCCATGTGGTTCGACATCGATCCCTTCCCCTCCTTTGTGTTCGGCTCTTTCGGCGGTACCCTCTTTGTAGTGTATGCAGTCTTGTGGGCCGTGATTCCTGAAGCCAAAAGTGCTTCAGAAAAATTGGAGATGCGCGGTGAAAAAGTAGACTTGAATTCCATCAAGAACACCATCCAAGAAGACTTGGAAGGATTCAAGACCAAGACCGAAAAATGGGGCAACGAGTTTTCAGAAAAAGCCAAAAACTTTTC
>RDYY01000482.1 GCA_004293505.1 Sphingobacteriia bacterium
AGAAGTCAGCTTGGACGACATCATCCAAGACCAAATTGATATTTTAAAAGAAAGGGGCTTTCTCAAGCCCGGCGATGTGGCCATCAACACGGGCAGTACTCCGGTTGACCTGCACTTGCCCACCAACGTCATCAAGATCACCAAGGTCTTGTAGCAGCCGCAAACCTGCTCCTGAAAAGATTCCGCTTCCTGCGGAATCTTTTTTATTTTGGGACATGAAAAAACGATTGATGAGCTTGTTGGCAGGCCTGGCCTGCTGGGGAGCCAATGCCCAAGATATCCAGATCATTCCCCAACCCACAGTTGTACAACCGGGACAAGGTCAGTTTGCTTTGCACAACAAGACCGTGATTGTTGCCCAAGGTGATGCCCTGCCAGCGGCACAGTTTTTACAGGGGTATTTACAAGACCAATATGGGCTAAGCCTTGGCATTGCCAACCAAGCCAAAGAGGGGGCCAATATTCAACTCAATACCAACAAGCTCCCCGCCAGGGTTGCGGGTGCTTATGACCTAACCGTTGCCCCCAAAGGCATTGTGGTGGCTGGCGATGGAGGTGCCGGTGCATTTTATGCCGTGCAGACCATCATTCAATTGCTGCCCTTGGAAAAGAAAAATGTATTGTTGTTGCCGGCCGTTGCCGTGCAAGACCAAGCCCGTTTTGCCTACCGGGGATTGCACTTGGATGTGAGCCGCCATTTTTATCCCGTGGCCTACATCAAAAAATACATCTGAATGTGTTCCATTGGCACTTGACCGATGACCAGGGCTGGCGCATTGAAATCAAACAATACCCCAAGTTGACCAGCGTGGGTGGATGGCGCAACGGTACCATCATTGGCCGCTATCCGGGCACAGGCAATACGGGCCAGCGCTATGGTGGATTCTATACCCAAGAAGAGATCAAAGAAGTGGTGCGGTATGCCCAGGCCCGCTTTGTGGAAGTCATTCCAGAGATTGAGATGCCGGGCCATGCGTCTGCAGCCATAGCAGCCTATCCCGAGTTGAGTTGCTTTCCAGATGCCGCAACAGCCATCGCCCCCAAAACCGCTTGGAATGGGCCTTCCAGCGGAAAGCAAGTGCAACAAGCTTGGGGTGTTTTTGAAGATGTATTTGTCCCCAGCGAGAACACTTTTAAGTTCTTGGAAAATGTGTTGGACGAAGTCATCCCCCTATTTCCATCTAAGTACGTGCACATTGGGGGCGATGAATGCCCCAAAGACGCTTGGAAAAAATCAGCTTTTTGCCAAGCCCTGATCAAAGAAAAAGGCTTGAAAGACGAGCA
>RDYY01000317.1 GCA_004293505.1 Sphingobacteriia bacterium
GCATTCGCAAAACCATTTTATTGGCCACCGACAGCACCAGCCGCAGGTTGGCTTCACCCGCCACTGTGGCCTTGAACAGTGTGCAAGGCGAAGAAGACATGAGCAGTTTTCAAACGCCCCATTTGCCCGTGGCTGTTTTATTGGAAGGACCATTCCGCTCCTTGTTTGCCAACCGCTTGATGGGCGCGGCTTTGGACAGCTTAAGGGCCCAGAGTGGCAAAGATTTTATCCCGAATGGAAAAGCCGTTTCCAAGCAAATTGTAGTGTCCGATGCCGACCTGTTTACCAATGCCATCAGCCAAACCACGGGCCCCTTGCCCATGGGCATGATGCCCTTGGAAAACGTGCGCTTTGGCAACAGGGAATTTTTCCTGAACAGTGTAGATTACTTGAGCAATGACCTTCCTTTGTATGAAAGCCGCAACAAGCAAGTGATTTTGCGTTTGTTGGATCCATTGAAAAAACAATCCCAAAAATCCTTGTGGCAGGTGGTCAATACGACTTTGCCTGCTGCCTTCTTTTTGGCCTTGGGTTTGGGTTTGATGGCTTGGCGCAAGAAAAAATATGCATCTGCCTAAAAGAAAATTATGAATACACACGAATTGGTTTACCTGGTTTTTGGCGTGGTGGTGGTCTTGGCCTTGGTCTTTGATTTGGGCCTGCTGAGCAAGAAAAACAAAACCATGACCATCAAACAAGCCATGCTCCAAACTTTTTTTTGGGTAGGATTGGCTTTTGCTTTTTTTGCCTTTTTGTGGTTTGAAGGCAGTGCTTTGGCAGCCGAAAATGGCAGCCGCAGTGTTGCTGCAGCCGCGGCTTTGCCCTTGGAATTTTTGAGTGCTTATTTGATGGAGTGGAGTTTGAGCATTGACAATATTTTTGTCTTCATCCTCATCTTCAATGCTTTTCAGGTCAAGCCCCAATATTATCCGCGCGTTTTGTTGATTGGTATTTTGATGGCCATTGGTTTTCGCATTGTCTTCATCACTTTGGGGGTGGCGTTGGTGGCCAAGTTTTCCTGGCTCTTGTATTTGTTTGGTGCTTTCTTGGTCTATACTGGATATACCATGTTTACGGCTGATGGAGACGAACAGTTCAATCCCCGCGAATCCAAGATTTACCGTTTCTTAAAAAAATTCCTGCCCTTGGTAGAACACGACGGAAATGGCAAATATGTGTACAAAGAAAATGGCCGACCCGTTTACACCACTTTGTTTGTGGTGGTGATTTTACTCGCAGCCATTGATTTGGTTTTTGCCTTGGATTCTATTCCTGCCGTCATGGGCATTTCCAAAGACCCCTTGATCATTTATACTTCCAATATTTTTGCCGTTTTGGGTTTGCGCTCCTTGTTCTTCTTGTTGCGCGGCGCCGTGAGCAAATTTGATTATTTGCAACAAGGCATTGCCATTGTTTTGGTCTTTATTGGGGTTAAAATGTTGGGTGAACACTGGATTGCCCAATGGATTCCCAAGACCACCATGGTGGGCATTTCCTTGGGCATCATTGTGCTCTGCATCAGTGGTTCTATTTTTTATTCCATGGTCATGAACAAAAAAGGCACACCAGCCGAAGTACAAGACAGTTCGGTTTCTTGATGCCATTTAGTTTACACCATATTGCCCAAGCATGGGATTTACCCGCCCCGCCACCTCCATTGGCGGATCAAGTGGTGGCCCATTTGGTAACCGATAGCCGCCAGGTTGTTTTTCCTGCTAGCAGTTTGTTTTTTGCCTTGCCAGGGCCCCGCCGATCCGGCAGTGATTTTGTGGCAGCGGCTTACCAACGCGGGGTTAGGTTTTTTGTGGTGGATGAAGTGCCAACTATTGCTCAGCAGGGTGAACCATTGGCATGGTCCACTCATTTTTTTGTGGTCCCCGATGTTCTCAAAGCCTTGCAAGATTTGGCTGCTTTGCACCGCCAACAATTTGATTATCCCGTCTTGGGCATCACGGGCAGTAACGGCAAGACCATGGTAAAAGAATGGTTGTACCAATTGCTGCAAGCCGATTACCGCATTGTTCGTTCTCCACGCAGCTACAATTCTCAAATTGGCGTTCCCTTGAGTGTGTGGCAAATGGATGCCCAACACAATTTGGCATTGTTAGAAGCAGGTATTTCGCAAACAGGCGAGATGCAAAAACTGGCCCAAGTGATGGCACCCACCATGGGCATCTTCACTGGCTTGGGGCCCGCCCACGATGCGGGTTTTAACAGCTCCGAACAAAAACTAAAAGAAAAATTACAGCTCTTTGCTACAGCCAAAACCTGGGTAGTGGCGGCCGATGGGTTGCCCGATTTTGCGCCACCAGCGGGAGTACAATTGTTTACTTGGGGTAAAGCAGAAGCGTCCAGCAAAACAGTTGCGTCAATTGTTTCTACCATTTCAAGCAGCACCCCACCCACTCAAGGATCAATTTTACCTGCTACTCCTTCGCACCAACATTTACATTGGTTGAGCAGCCGTGCTTTGGATGGTGGTCAGGAATTGGTCCTAAGGTTCCAAGAAAATGAATTTTCTATTTGGGTTCCCTTTGCCGATGAAGTATCGGCCCGCAATGCTTTGACTTGTTTGCTCACCCTCTTG